>NZ_QGSW01000485.1:0-69589 GCF_003176715.1 Micromonospora sp. S4605 | reverse complement strand
CCACATAACCAAGATCAAAGAACATGCCAAGGGCGTGGACACACGACTCTCTCTAGACATGCATCAATCTTCGCTGCTCAACGCCCAGATTCCGATGATCGTTTGACCACAAACTGCGGAACCCGGGATCAAGAAAGGCACCCTGCGCTCCTACGAAGGGCACATCCGGCTGTACCTGATCCCGTACCTAGGCCACCTGCGCATCGACCGACTCCGCCCCGGCCACATCGACGCCATGTACGACGCCATCGACGAACGCAACACCACCATCACCACCCTGCGCGCCAGCCGCGACCCCGCCAAACGCGACCAAGTCAAAGGCCAGCGCACCGTCGGCCCGGCCAGCCAGCATCGCATCCACGCCACGCTCCGGAAGGCGCTCAACGATGCGATGCGCCGCCGCCGGCTCATCGATATCAACCCCGCCCTGATGGTCGAGCTGTGCCCAGCACGGCCACCCAAGCCGACCGTCTGGACCGACCAACGAGTCAAGACGTGGCGCGACACCGGCAAGATCCCCAGCCTCGTCATGATCTGGACCCCCGAACAAACCGGGAAGTTCCTCGACCACACCCACGACGCTGGCGACCGGCTCTACGCCCTTTACCACCTGATCACCTTTACCGGCCTCCGGCGGGGCGAAGCCTGCGGCCTGCACTGGGACGACCTCGACCTCGACGCCCACACCCTCACCGTCCGCTGGCAACTTGTCCAACATGGCTGGGCCACCGCCATCGACACCCCGAAAACCAGCGACAGCGAGGCCGCAGTCGCCCTCGACGCCGAAACCGTCAAGGTCCTACGCGGCCACCGCACCCGCCAACACCGTGAACACCTCGCCGCTGGCGCCGCTTGGACCAAGACCGGCCTTGTCTTCACCACCCCCACCGGTGGTCGGCTTCACCCCGCCGACGTCACCGACCACTTCCACCACCTCGTCAGCCAGGCCGGGCTTCCACCTATCCGGCTCCACGACCTCCGCCACGGCGCTGCGACCATGGGCCTGGCTGCTGGCGTCCAGATGAAGGTCATCTCCAGTCGGCTCCGGCACTCCAATCCCCACTTCACCGCCAAGTTCTACGGTGATGTCCTCCCCGAGCTCTCCCACGCCCGCTGCCGAGGCAACAGCGGCTGCGGTGCCCCGACGGCGGCGTGACGGAGCGCAGCCGGCGTAGCAAGCCGTGCCAAGCGGAAGACGCTACCGGCGTGGCCTCCCTCACCCAGACAGGTCCAGGGAGGCCACGCTTCCTACTCGTCCCCCAGAACCCCTTGCGAATCGAGGTCAGCGATCTTGGTTGGCAAAAGGTACTCCTCGATCTGCTCCGCGAGGTGAAGCGGCCACGGCAGGACGGTGGTGCCCCGTACGTACGGTGCTGCATCCCGTAGCTCGTGCGCCAGCGCCGTCCAGTGCTCGGGCTGGTCGCCGTCCTGGATTCCCGCCACGAGTAGTTCGATGAACTGTGGGTTCCATACCTGGGCCTTCGGCTTCGGGGCAGTGAGCTTGCCGTTGTGCTCGCCGGGGATCAGCTTCGATACGCCTTTCAACGCCCCGGAGTGCGTGCTGGGCTTGCCCGTGGTGCTGCCGTACACCCGATGGACCAGGAATCGCCACAGGCCCTTGGGTTGGCCTGTCTCGTCATCGGTTACGCCGTAGCACTCCGGTGTCTCGCCGCCCTCGGCGGTGCGAACGCGCACATGGCGCAGGCCGGACAGCTTGCTGATCGGCTGAGGCTCGCCGGCACCGAAGCCGAGGCTGTCGAGCTGGATGCGGCTGTTGGTGAGGGTGTTCCAGACGCCGCGCAGGTTCTGTGCATGGGTGAGCAGCAGGGTGTCGGGGAATGCGCCGGTGGCCTCATCGATGACATCCTTGGCGAAGCGGACGACGTCGTCGGGGCCGCACTTGAGGTCCACGTTGACGTACTGCTTGCCGATTTCGAGCAGCCCGGTGTGCAGAGGCTGCCAGGGCACCTTGGGCGCGCGGACCTGCACATGTTGACCGGTGGGGTCGACGAGCACGGCGACCGGGACCTGCCGCGCGAGCCCCCAGACACGTCCCTTGTTCTGGCGAATCATCCAGATCGCCAGGAGGGAAGGCTGCCTGAGCAGGGTGTCTCGCGCCGGTTCAGGCAGCGGCTCGGGGCGTACGCCGAGCTGTCGGAACAGGTCATCGACGGCTGCGGCGAATCGTTCTCGGTTCGGGTCGGACGACTCTCTGCGCGGGGGTCGCTTCGGGTCGGCAACCGGGGTGACGAACTGGCTGAGCCGTCCCGTCCGCAGCAGTCCGTGCCGAATGGCGAACTTGGGGTCGTCGCCGCGTCGCCGCTCAAAGGCATCGGGGCCGGCAATCTCGACCAAGGTGATTGTCGGGTTGGCCGCCTGGCCGAGCGCGTCGGCGATGTGCTCGATGCGGGCCTCCACGGCCGCCTGGGGCCGGCGTCCGGCCCGGTCAAGGTCGGCGCGGATCGTCGGCGCCGCTAGCCGCCTAATCCCGACGGTTACCGCACCAAGGTCGATCTGTGCCCCGGCCTCATCGAGCTGCTCGGCACGGGGCATCGGGACACCGAGACGGATGGCGAGTCGGTCGAGGGCGTATTGCGTGGCTCGGTCGCTGTCGGTGAGCAACTCGATGTCCAGGCGCGGCCCGACGATCTCGCTGAGATAGGTGGCCGGAACCCGGCTCTCGCTGATGCCACCGAGGCCTTTGTACACGGTGCACTTTTCGCGGGAGAGCGGCGCGGCCGGACGGAGGTGTGGGCTGAGCTCGTTGGTGACCCAGTCCATCAGCGGCTGGCGGTCGGCGACCGACAGCCCGGCGCTGACCTTCTCGGCCGGGAGCATGCCAGTGCTGTAGACCAGCGCAGCTGCGTCGCCATGGCGCTGTAGGTAGTCGAGTGGCTTGTCGACCAGCTGCTGCGGGTCGGGCAGGCGGTCGAGGCAGCCCACCTCCTTCAGTACCCTCGCGAGGGCGTCGTCCCAGCGTGGCCCATAGCTGCTCGTGCCGTCCTTCTCCGTCACCTTGGCTCGCTTGATCCGCGCCGTGCCGAAGTGACGGGAGTTCTCCAAGCCGGCCAGGTACGGCACGGTCGGCGCAAGGTACACCGAGTGGCCGTGGTCGAACGCAAGCTTGCCTCGAATGGGCATCCAGCGCCGCACGCCGTACGACAGATAAACCAGCAGCTCATCGCTGGTGGGCAGGGTCTGCGCGGTAACGCCGATCTTGACCGAGAACGGGGTCTGGTCCTCGATCCGTTCCGGGGGCCAGGACATGACCTCGGCGCCGTTGGCGCTCGGGCAGCGCAGAAAGCGCAACTCGTTGTGCGGGCAAGTCGCGTCCGGGCGGGACAACGTCGCCGCGATCTCCATCGGGAGCAGGCGCATGGCTCGCTGCCGTTCTTCTTGCGCGGTCAGGTTGAGGTGAACCGGCGACCAGGTGAGGTGGCTGGCGTGCAGCTGAGACAGGGTTATTGAGATCTGCTCCGGTGTGCCCTTCTGCGCGCGTACCCACGCTGCGACCAGGTTGAAGATGGCTGCCGGGTTTACCTCGCGGTATGCGAGCAGCCAGTCCTGGTCGTCGTCGCCACGTCCGGCGGACGGAAGCGTGATGACGCAGTCGGGGACGAGGGCGGTGATCGCGTCGTTGAGTGAGGCGATCGGGATGCTGGCGACCTCGCCGCCGCGCTGCGCCTGGGCGAGCCGGCGCAGCGGCTCCTTCCAGCGGCCAGGGAACCGCATGAGGTGGTAGGTGCGCTCGATCGGAACTGCGGTGTCGAGACGCAGGACGGTGACAGCGAGGTTGTCGTAGCGGGGTGCCATTCAGCGGTCTCCCATGTTGGTGAGGGCGCGGTACAGGGGCTGGTAGAGCGCCTGGACCAGGTGCCGATCGGTGTTGGCGCCGGTGGGTTCGAAGTACGGGTTGAGCACCTCGCGCATGCCGTGCAGCAGGCTGGTGCTGGCATCGTCGAGGTCGGTGTCGGTGTCGCTCCTGCGGGCGGTGACCGGTGCGAAGGCGGCGTCGCAGAAGTAGACCTTCGCGGCTTGGCCGCCGCGTAGGAGCCGGCCCACGACCTGCCAGATGGTTACGAGTTGGGTCCAGGCCACGCGTTGGCGTTCGTCCGTGCCGAGCTGGCTGTAGGCGACCAGGGCGTGAAGCAATCGTCGCCATTGACGCTGCGCGGCTCGGCGTCGTTGGCTGCCGGCACCTACGAGGCGTTCGTGTGCCGGGCAGTCGTTGTCGAGCGGGTGCGGGCGTAGTTGTTCGAGGGCGTATTGGTTGATCCGCTGGGTGACGTAGCTGAGATCCTTCGGCCGTGGGTGGGGACGTACCAGGAAGAACGCGGCGCCGATGGCGGCCACGCCGTCGTTGTTGAGGATGTTGTGCCCGCGCTCGACGGCCAGGATGGGGGCGACCAGTAGCCACGCGTCGTCGGTGCCGAAGTCCGCGACATCGCCGCGGCGCAGCAAGTGGCCGTCGTCCCAGCCGGTCTCAAGCTCGTCGTCGCCGATGAGGCAGCGGACTTGCCCCTTCCAGGAGGACTTGCGCCGAAGCAGCTCGTTGGTGACGGTGCGGGCCTCGGCGTAGCTGCCGACCAGCAGCATGATCTTCTGTCGGCCGGGCGGCAGGGTGGCGCGTTCCCGCTCCAGGCGGTTCGGCTGGCCGCGGCCCGCGCCGGGCTGGGTCAGGGCGGCGACCATCTGTCGCAGGGCGCTGGCGCGCTCCTCCCCGTAGCGGCCGGAAACCCAGATCGGTGTACTCCGTTCGCCTCGGTGCTGGATGTCCAGGGTGAACGTGGTCTCGGAGATGGCCGCGAGTTTCTGCGGTGACGGGCGCAGGATCGCCTCGACCGGCACGTCGATGTGGTAGCGAGGTGAGGTGCCGGCCCAGCTTGTCCCGGACAACAGCAGTACGTTCGGGCCCGGCCCGTCGGCGGGAAACAGGTCTGGCAGGCCGACCAGCAGGGCCCGCCCCACGCCGGTGTAGCGGAAGAATCGGAACTCGCCCAGCTGGCCATCGCGGCGGTCAGTCTCGTCTTCGACGTACTGGAAGCCCAGCACGTTGCCCATCGGGGACTCGGGCACCGCGACGGCGAGGTCGCTGGGCGGGCGGCGTACCTCTGCCGGAAGCGTGTCGAACATGTCCAGTTCGGCCGCGACTTCCGGCCAGATTGCGAGCATCAGGTTGAGCCGGTGTGCCATCACCGCTACGGCGATGGCCAGCTCCAGCCGCCACACGTTGCGGTCGAACTCCGCCGGTGCGATCTTCCTACCTTCGACCAGCTCTTGATCGCTCAGCTCGGTCAGCCACTGACGGACGGCGTCCTCCCGCGTCTCCTCTTCCGTGTCGGATAGTTGCGCCTCGGCCAAGGTGGCTAGACCTCCGGCTACCTCGCCGGATGCTCCCGTCGGGTCGTCGATGAACGCGTTGAACTGCTCGCGCAGCAACTTGTAGAGCTCATCGTCGTCCCAGCCGGGGTCCGGCCTGCGACCCTTCGCGGCGGTGTAGCCGGCCCAGTCCTTGGCAAGGCTGTTGAACAGCGTCCAAGCCGTGAAGTAGTCGGGGTCGAGCCAGTTCAATACCGGCTTGCCGGCCCGAACCCGGTCCCGTTGCAGCAACTGGTAGATGATGTCGGCTGCGGAACGGGCTTGGTTCAGTGCCGTGGTGAACCGGCGGATTTGTCGGGAACTGACCGGTGCGCGGCCGGTCGCGCGCAGCTTCTCCGCCACCCGCGCCCCGATCTCGTCGATCCACGCTTCCTGGCTCGAGCCAAGCAGCACCTGGGCGCTGGCGAACATCTCATCGAGGTTTGCCTGCACCTGGTCGGCCTCGTCGACGAGGATCAGGTCGCTGCGCCGCCACGCCGCCTCCAGGTACCGCATCTGCTCGTGGGTCAACGGTCCGGGCACAGGGGTGTGCACAAGACTCCACGGCGTCGCGATCCACACGTTCGCCGTGACCAGCTGGCGCGCAGCCTCATGCCGCTGGCATCGGTACCACAGGGGACAGGTTCGCCGGGCCCCGTCCCGCCAGCCATCCACGGGAGCGTCCGGATCCGTCTCGATCAGGTGCTGGCAAGGCGCCTCGCGCACCTCCAAGGGGATGGGGGCGCCCCGGACGGCATCGAGCGGGCAGGCCGTGCTGACCAGGTCGAACCCGTACGGCTCGGAGGGCAGAAGCCGGCCAGGCGCCGGCGGCTGGAGCCGATGCAGCCGCTCCGCATGCCGGGTTCGGTTCTGCCCCATGACCGGTGCCGCCACCACGCCGTCGTAGCGGGACAGCTCGTGCGCCATGCGTAGTGCTGCCGAGTTGTCGCCGACCACGATCGTCACCTGGAGGTCATGCTGCGCGGCCCAGGCCGCCAGGATCGTGACGAGGGTGCTCTTGCCGACGCTGACCATGCCGACCATGTGCAGGATCCGGTCGATGTGAAGGGTCGTGGCGTCGCCGAAGGTATCATCGACCAGCCGGACCTGCAGCGTGACGTCCTGCAGACGCTCCTCCCATCGGTGAGAGGAACGTCCGGCCTGCAGATCGGCGGCGTCCATACCTCGGGCGGTCTCCACCAACTCCTGCCACGTGACCTCGATCGGTGCCCGTTTCCGGACGGCCAGGTCATGCAGAGCCGGAGCCGGCGCGGGTGGAAGGTTGTCCGGCACGGTCACGCCGTGACCACGCGCCGTGGAGCTCATGCGGTATCGGCCGGGCGCGGCGAACCGGACGCCGGTGGTGGCGAAGGGCAGGGGCTCGGTGAGTAGCTGCTCGTACCAGTCCCACCTGTCGGCTGCCACGCTGCACTGCCGGCGTACCGGTCGGCCGAGCGGGTCCAAGTGGTAACCCCGCACCGCCTCAGGAGCGGACAGGTAAGCCCGCAGCAACTCGTCCCACCCGTAGGGGCGCTGGCTGCGCCACAGCAGCGACCGCGCGTTGGCGAGACGGACCCTCGCGTCGGCTGGCGGGCTCGGCACCGCGTCCCACAGCGCCCGGTAGCCATCGAGCAACGCGGGTACCCCGCTGGCGGACTGATCGGCGGCGACTGTTTCCAGCAGATACAGGCACAGTTCGGTGTCCATCAGCCGCGACGGCGGCGGCTGGTCCCCGGTCGGGGTGTAGTGGCCGCGGAGGGCGCGGGTAAAGCGGTTGCGGATGGTGTTGATCTGCCTCATGCCTCCGCCTCCGCCCGCCGCTTCACGGCACCGACGAACTCCGCCTCGGAGACCGCCACGATTCGCTGTCCCGGCCGCACCTGGGGGCACGCCTTCCGCAGCCGCGCCACGTACCGCGGATGTGCCTTGACCTGCTCCTGACCGATGACGACGTAGGCCCTCTCCGCCTCCGGCGGCACGGTGAACAACCGCTCCCGCAGCCGCCGGGCCAGCCGTACCGGGTTGCGCCAGGCCTTGATGTCGGCGACCCAAGGCCGTTCCTCGAAGACCGCGATGTCGCACGCGTCGAAGTCCGGCCACAACGCAACCGGCACGCCAAGCTTCCCGATCGCGTCGGCGATGCGCAGCTCCGCACGACCCGGTGCGGTGATGAAGGTGCGCAGCTCACGCCGCAACCACCACACGCCCTCGCTGGCCGGGTGTTCCGCCCCTGCCGTGCCGGGCGCCGGACATGTCTCGTCCTCGCAGAACCAGGTCCGGTCGTCATCCAGTGGCAATCGAAGACCGCCGCATCCGCCACAGGTCCGGATCACTCCGTCCGCCATCGCCTCCGGCGGCGCCTCCACGTACGCCTGCCGCACCTCGTTCGCCAGCAGCGCCAGGTTTGGATCGGCCAGCCGTGCGTCGAGTTCCATCGCCGCGAGCGCCGGCTGTCGGATCAGGAGCTCGCGGAACGCGATGTAGGACTGCGGTGCGTTGTGGGTCCGGGACTTGTCCATGACCGCCCGCAACAGCGCGTTCTCGCGGATCTCGCCTTCGACATCCCCACGGAGGCTGCCAAGTTCCTCGCAGGCCGCCGTCGGGCGGCCATAGATGAGCAGCGCCTCGTCAGGATCGACGTCGGTGCCGGTGAGGTCGATCTTCCAGTCGCCGAACGGCTCCTGTACAAGCTGAAGCAGCTCCACCACGCTGGCCGGCGCGGGCGCGCCCTGATGCCAGGCGAGCAGGGTCAGCCGGTCCAGCGCGAGCTGCAGGTTTGCCGGGTACGGCAGCCGGAACGCGTCACCCGATGCGGTCTGCTGGGCGTACTTTAGGATCCCGCTGGCGAGCTGCGCAACAGCAACCTGCGGAGTGGGCAGCCATGACGGGTCTGAAGGTGGTTCGATCATATGTGCACTCCGCGTGAGAGAGACGTAGGCAAGGCGGGGTGGGTTCCATTGGACCGCATCGGTATGACAACCGCGCAGCCCTACAACGTGCGAAGCGCCTTCGTATTAGGCGGCGTATGTAGCCCCGCGTGCTCGCGCGTGCGATTGGAGTCCTCGCCCGATCCCAAAGGTCAACTCCGTCTTGAGCTGCAACTGGCATTTGTGCTGCCTGCTCAGAGGGAGCTTGAACCGCGATTGAAGTACTGACTTCGAGAGGGGCGACTGCGTCTCAAAGCAATGCAAATTGCTGTCGGTAACCAGACCGAAGTCCCGGCTTGGTCATCCGTGGCTGTCGGGATGGCCGATTTGTCGAGCCGGGTTCGCGGTGTCCGGTCGGGAGCCAGGTCCCCCGATGACGGGGCCGGGTCGTTCACGTCGCGGATCGTCCCGAAGTGCGTCTGCAGGTAGATGGATGCCACGAGGCGATCCTTGTAGGACGTCGACGTGTCTCGAGCCGGCCGCTTGCGGTTCCTCGGCGGTGCGTACGTCCCGTTTGTCTTCTTCCCGACACAACTTCGGTCCTGCGACCCCTCCCTGCGAGCCCTGCAGTCTCGTTACAGTACGCACTCATCGCGATCGGCGGCACATCAGTCGCTGCGGATGTCAGGGGGTGGTCTATCCGGTTTTCGGTGCAACTACTGGTTTCTGGTAGTTGTCTGTCCGGTGTGGTCTAGCGGCGGCTGGCGCTGACGCGGTCGATGAGGGTGATGTCGAAGGCGTTGAGTGTGGCCTTCCATCGGTAGGTCCAACGGGCGTGCCCGCGTCCGGTCGGGTCCATACGGCCACCGCCAGATCTGAAAATGTGTCCACAACGCAAAGGCGTTTACACGGCGGCCGCCTCGCGTTCACCCCACCTCACCAGCAACATCTCCAACGGCGGCTGCTCGTACTAGGTGCCCTGCAGGAGTTGATCGGCCGCGATGGCAGTCGCATGCAGGGTTGATAAGACGATTCGGAACGTGCGATAGACGAGCAGGTGTCAGCGCCGCACGCCGGGGCGGTGTGCCTAACGGGCGGAAGGGACGGCACAACGGACGGAGCAGTTAGCCGCGAGCAGCAACTCGCGCGGCTCATCTCGGACATCGGACCCTGTAACAGCGGCCAGGTCCTCGAGGCCGCGCGGCAGCGCTGGCCGGCGATGACGCAGGCGCGACTTCTGAGGATCGTCGCTTCGGCACTGGGCGCTGGGCTCATCCAGGACGACAACGGCATCCTCAGGGCAGCCGACGCGCCCGCAACGCCAATCCCTTCCGGGCATCGATCGGCGGTAACTGCGCAGGTTCCCCGGGCTGTCGTCGTCGACGTCGAAGCTGTTGTGCGTCCCACTGCGGATCACCCCGACGGGGACCGGCGCATCTACCAGATCGGTGCGGTGCGGTTGTCGTCGGAACGGCGCTGGGTCGACGAGGCGCCACGCTTCACCGCCTGGGTGCGGCTGCCAGACGTTGACTGGGAAGAGCAGCTGCGGTCCGCGTCCGTCCGTGACCAGTACGCCGCACGCGCGATCCCTGTCGAGCAGGCGCTGCACGATCTGCGGGAGTACTTGGCGGCCGCGAACGTCCTCGTGGCCTACAACGGCACCGGCGCCGACTTTCCGATGCTCGACGATGCGGCCACCCGCGCCGAGCAGCCACCGTTCGGCGCGCTGCGCCGAGCCGACGCGTTGTACCTCGCCCACGCGGTCTGGCCGACCGCCCGTTCCCATCGCCTGGCGGAGCTCGCCGACGAGGTAGGTGTCGGTCGGTCCGGGCTGAGCTGGCACGACGCCGCAGACGATGCCGACCTGACAGCCCGGCTGCTGCGGCACGCCGCGGACACCGTCTCAGGCTGGGACGGGCCGTTGCGGGATCTGCTGCTCGCCGCCGGTGCCGGGTCACCTGCTTGGGACCTGCTCACGTCGCTGCTATCCGCACCATCTGGTCGGCCGGCCGCGGACGACGGCTCGGTCGCCCAGGTGCTCGCGGACGTGCTCGGCAGCGGCGACCTGCGGGAACCAACCCGGCGTGGCCGAGCCGTCCCGGAGAACCTGACGGTGCCGGAGCGACTGTTCGACCGCACCGGTCACGTGGACCCGCACGCACTCGCCTTGGTGGCCGCGCACGGTTCGGTCGAACGCCGGCCGGCGCAGCAGCATATGGCCGAACTCCTGGCGCGCCAGGTCGACGCTGGCCGGGATGCGCTGTGTGAAGCGCCGACGGGAACCGGTAAGAGCCTCGCGGTTCTCGCCACCGCCCTCGGCTGGCTCGCCAGCAACTCCCGCCGACGGGTGGTCCTGGCGACGTTCACCAAACAGCTGCAGACCCAGCTGGCCGCCGACATCACCCGGCTCGCCATGGTCGTGCCCGGCCTCGACGACGTCGCCGACCTGGTGAAAGGTACACGCAACCGGCTGTCACTGCGGGCACTCGTCGCCGCGCTCACCGACGCGGTCGCCGCGGCCGCCGGAGCAAGCCACCGGGATCGCCGGAACCGGTTCGCCGCTCACCCGGGCTACCGGGAGCTGCTGGTGTACCTGGTCCAGCGGCTGGCCACCGCGACGTCGGCGCAGCAGGCGTGGGTGGCACGAAGTGTCGACACCGCCGACATTCCGATCTTCCTCGCCGAGTACATCTCGACGACAGCCGGCCCGCTGATGGCGTTGTGGCTGGCCAGCGTGAGCCAGGAGTCCGACGACTACGGGCCCGGCTCCGCGTCGCCGCTTGCCCACATGACCGACACCGTCGGCGAAGCGCTGGCCAACCATCGCCTCGTCGTCGCCAACCATGCGCTGCTGCTGAGCAACCCGGACGCGTTCGCCGACGACACCCTGCTCGTCGTCGACGAGGCGCACTCCCTCGAACACGCCGCGACAGGAGCCGCGAGCGCCGAGGTGGACTATCGGGCGGTGGAGAACCTCGTCGCCGAGCTGCGTCGCTGGTTTGCCAGCCAGCGCGGGGCACCGGCAGCGCTGGGGGAGCAGATCGCCGACCTGGAGGCGATGCTCGACACCGAGGTGATGCCACGGGCCGCGCAGGCGGTGTTCGACGCCGCCGGCGGAGAGCCGGGCAACCGCGCGGCGACCCTGGCGAGCCCGTTCGGTGGGCTCGGCGGCAGCGCCTCGGCGCGGCAGCTGCTCGCCCGGGTGGAACGCCTCGCCGTCGTCGCCGGGCTCGTCTACCGGCAACTGTCCGGTCACCTCGGATCGGAGCAGATGCAGGCGGCGTCGTGGTGGGAACGGGAACGGGCGGCGTCACTGGCCAGCAGGGTGTGCAGTCTGGCCGAGGCAGCCGACCAGATCGCCACCGATGCCCATGCCATCCTCGACCCTCCCCGCCCCGACGCAGGGAACGCTGCCGGGCAGCCGGGCACGCCAGCCGACCAACCTGCCGGCAGCGGTGGGGACGACGCTCCGGGCGTCGACGACGATGAGTCGGGGGAGACCGAAGCGCCGGTGGACCCGCTCGAGGAGCGCCTCGGCGAGGTCGGCGCTGACGACGCTGGGCCGGACCTCATGCCGGACGACTCCGGATCGGCGCCGGTGGTGTCGAACTGGGTCGTGTTCGCCACCGAACTGGAGCTGGAAGGCCTGAGTGTCTCCGCCCGCCGGTACGCGTTCACCGTGACGTCCGCGCCGATCGAACTGGCCCACGACCCGCAGTGGAGGCTCGCCCGGTCGAGGTTCGACCGGATCTTCTACGTGTCGGCGACGCTGCAGGTGTCCGGCCGATGGGACTACATCCGCAGTCGGCTCGGACTGGGATCCGACGTCGACGCCCACTACTTGCCCGGCCCGTTCGACCTCGCCTCCCAGGCGAGACTGGTGTGTCTGACCGACTTCCCCAGCTGGGCGGAGCAGGCCGACGGTGCGGTCCGCACCGTCGCCCACCACCTCACCGGCTACGCCCGAGAGGTAATCCGCCCGGAAACCGCCGGTGATGACGGCAGCGCGGCCACCGGTGTGTTCACCGGTGGTGCGCTGGTGCTGACCACGTCGACACGGGCGGCGTCGGCGATCTCCGAACGGCTGCTCGCCGAACTGCCCGCGGTCGCGCCGGACGTCCCGGTTGCGGTCGCCCCGATCCTCGGCAACGCGCGGGCGGCGCGGGCGTTCACCGAAACCGGAGGGTTCTGCGTCGCGACCCGCGGGATGTGGCAGGGGGTCGACTTTCCCGCCGAGCGGCTGTCGCTGGTGTGGATCAACAAGCTGCCATTCGCGCCGTTCGCCGACCCGGTCGTCGCCGCCCGCCGCGCCGCGGTCGCCCGCCGGGCCGCTGACACCGGCCATCCGGATCCGGACCGGGTCGCGACCGAGTCGTACTACCTGCCCTTAGCGGCGATGGATCTGCGGCAGGCCGTCGGCCGCCTGATCCGGTCAGCCCACCACCGCGGTGTCGTGATCATCAGCGACCGCAAACTCGCCGGCCAGACCGCGCTACGGCGAAGCTACCGGCGGGTGTTCCTAGAGTCGCTCGACCCCGGGCTGCTGGTCGCCGACCCCGACACGGGGGAGGCCGCCGGTGGGAACCTGACGACGATGGCTGACGGCTGGGAGCGGATCTGGCGGTTCCTCGCCGACTGCGGAAAGATCACTGCCGCGCGGGCCGACGAGCTGTGCACCGCTGACGCGCTCGCTGAACACACCCTGCTGCCGGCCACCCGCAAGATTCTCGCCGCCCGCATCGACGGCGACACCGAAACCACCGCCCGTGCCGAAGGTAAACTCGGTGACCTGCTCGTCGAACGCTGCTCCCAGATCGCCGGGTACCTGCGGTTCTCCGACGTCCCACTGCAGCTGCGCGACCAGCAGGAGCAGGTGATCCGCGCGGTCGCCGACAAGGCTGACGTGCTCGCGCTGCTGCCGACCGGTTTCGGCAAGTCCTACACGTTCCAGCTGCCCGCGCTTGCGTTGACCGGCGTCACCGTCGTCGTGTCACCGCTCGTGGCGTTGATGGCCGACCAGGCCCTTGAACTCAACGCCAGCGTCGGCGGCGCCGTCCGTGCCCTCGTCGGGCCGATGGCCGAGTCCAACAGCCGCCGCGGCAAGACCGAGGTCGCTGAACAGCTCACCGGTGTCCACGACCACGGCATCAAGTTGGTCTACATTTCCCCGGAACGACTGGGCAACCGGCGGTTCCAGCAGCTGCTGCGCACCGGGGCGGCCAACGGGCAGCTGCGGCGGGTCGCCGTCGACGAGGCTCACACGTTCGTGCAATGGGGCGACGACTTCCGCCCCAGCTTCCGCCGCGCCGCCGGTCTGCTGACTGAGCTGCGCGACCGGCACGGCGTCCGGGTCACCGCGGTCACCGCCACCGCCAACCGTGGGGTGCGCGCCGGGCTGCGCAGCGGCCTGTTCGGTCTGCCCGAGACCCCGTCCGCCGGTGAACCTCTTGTCACCGTCACCGCGGACCCGCTACGGCCGGAACTTGCGATCTACCGGCGGACGTTCCGGGCCGCCGGTCCGAACGTCGTCGCTGGGCTCGCCGAAGCGGTCACCTCCGCCTGCGACGACCATGCGATCTTCTACTGCCTGACCGTCCGGGAGGTCGACACGCTGTACGCGCACCTGCGCGAGTTCGTGGGAGAGGGCGAAACCCGGCGGGTGCGCCGTTTCCACGGCCGGCTGTCGGAGGCGGAGAAAGCGGCGGTCCTCACCGAGTTCCGCGACGCGCCCAAGAACGGGGAGGAGGGGTACGTTCCGCTGCTGATAGTGGCGACCAGCGCATTCGGTCTCGGGGTCAACCGTGGCGACATCCGCTGCGTGTTCGTGGTCTCCCCACCCACCGACCTCGCCGGGCTGTACCAGCAACTCGGCCGCGCCGGCCGTGACCAGGCCGGCTGTGACCCCGCGGAGATCACCGCACCGTCGTACGGGCTCGCCCTAGGCACCGGCCGTGGTTTCCGGAACGTCGCCTGGATGATCTCGCAAGGTCTGGCGAACCCGACCTTGCAGCGCATCGGGAACGCAGTCGTGGCCGCCGCCCGGGGCAGCGGAGTGCTCAACCCCGACCATGTCGCCGACATCGTCATCGGCGAGGAAATCGACGCCGGGTGGATGTCGCTCGACGACGCCCGCAAACCGGCGACGATGACGATGTACCGCACCGCGGTGATCCGGGCGCTCGCCGCCCTCGACGCGGCCGGAACGGTCGACGACTGCGGCGACTTCCCGGCGACGGTCACGCTGACCCCGCTCGACGATCCGATCCGCTGCGACGACACCCTCGCCGACGCGGCTGCGGTCGTGCAGCAGCTCGCCGCGACCCGGCCGGGACGTCACCAGCTCACCGACGTCCACCAACAGCTCGCCGCAGCCGTGACCGGCTACGACGGCCTCGCCGACGACGTCGCCGGCACTTGGGCGCTGCTGGCGACCCTGCACGACCTCGGCGTCGTCGACGTCTCCCAGGCCGGCAACACCCAGACCCTGGTCTCGGTGCGGATGCTCGACCGGACCGGCCGGCTGCCCGCTGACTTCGCCACCCGGATGAACGCCCACCGGGCCCGGTTGAACACCGAGCTCACTGCGCTGCGGGACTGGTACGCCGAGCAGGCCCAGTGCGCCAACGTCGGCTTCGCCGACTACTTCGGTCAGCCTGGGCAGTCGGTACCCGACGGCACCTGCAGCACCGCCGCGTGCCGCTGCTCCACCTGCTGGTCGTCGAGCGCCGACACCACACCGACACCGGTGCTGCTGAACGCGTTGAACACCCCGCGGCCGCGGCCGGCCGCCGACCGTGACGGCGCGCCATACCAGGCGGCGGTCGACCGTTACCTGCGGGCGCTGCTGTGGGACAACTTCCACGGCCTGACCGCCGGGATGCTGCACCGGGTCCTGCGCGGCGACGAAGCCTACCGCGACAGCCGCTCCGGTCGGCTGCGACCGCTGTGGCCGCAGCTGCTCTACCACCGGCTGCGCGGCGTCGACCCCGGCATGAAGCTCACCCACGTCACCGACGCGCTCGCCCGGCTTGAAGCCGCCGGCGAGGCGGCCCTGACAGACGGCGGCCGGGTCTGGCGGCTTCGCCGACACGTCGACCGTGACAACGCCCGCGCCGCGGCGCGGCAGGCAGGAGCCGCCCGATGACGATGACCGCGACACCGACATGGCGACCGTTCCACGACGAACCGCTGTTCACCGACGACCTGCTACGCGACGTCGACGACATCCCCGGCGCGGTACGCGCGACCATCATCGCCTACCTCGAGCAGGTCGCCCACGTTCGCCGGGCGCCGCTGCACACCACCACCGCGTTCAACGCGCTTCACTTCGGCTTCGACCTGCAGGCCCGCGGTTACCAGGCCGCCGTCCTCGACCCCGAACTGTTTGTGCGGCTGACCACCGATGCCGCGACGCAGCCGGCGCTGCCCGTCGGTACGTTCGTGCGCATCGAACGGGGTCAGCAGTCGCTGTGGGCAGAGGTCGTCGCCCGCTTCGGTGCCGCCGACGGCGTCCACCCGGATGGGTGGGTTCCTGCACGCCTGTCCGGAGCACCGGCGGTCCTCGACGACACCGGCTGCCGGTCGGAACGCGTGATCGTCGACCCGGAAGCGTTCGGCGCACCACTCACACCCCGGGAACGCACCGAACTTCACCGGCTGCGCCAGCGTGGTGTGCTCCTCGACGAGCGTGGACACCTGACAGGACAGGTCTGCTACCCCGGTCCTCGGCTGGCCGGCCTCGACGACATCGCCCTGTACGCCCAGCATCTGCTCACCGCCGGCAAACCACTACTGGTAGGTGGACCGCTCGGCGGTCTGCTGATCGACCCGCACGACGACGACACCCTCGCCGTAGCGTTGCAGACGGCGCTGCACACGATCGACAAACTGCTGGACGTCGCACCGCACCTGCGTCGATGGGGCGGCTACGCCACCCCGGTCGACCGGTACCACCACCGGCGGGAAGACCCCGGCCTGCTGGGCGGGGAAGACCTCGACGACCTGGTCCACACCATCGCACGGTCAGGGACCGGACCACGGTTCACCGGTGTATGGCCGTGGCTGGCTGGCAGAGTCGACGAGGTCTTCGCCACCGACCCGGAAGACGTCGACGTCGACCCGTTCGAGCTCACCGCGGCCGCCGAAGCGGTCGTGCACGCCAACCTCGCCGTCGCCGACCACGCCACGGCAGCCGTCAACGGGTTGCAACCGAACGGAGTCCACCTGCGCGTCGACGACCTGTGGCAGGTGGGCGGCGTGTGGCTGGCGCAACCGTCCCCGGTCCCAGCGGACCTGCGCGACGTCGACCCGCTACGACCCCTCGGGCTCGGCTACCACCAGTCACAGCCGCCGTCCCAGAGCACCGATGACGGTACCGGCGCAACCGATCCGGCCGAAATCCAGCAGCCGACTGACGACACCGAAGCGATCACCGGCACCTGCATGGATCAGCGGGAACCCGGTCCGGACCCCGGCACGACCGACCCGGAACCGGACGACACCGAGACAGAAGGACCCGCCGGAGACGAGGTCGTTGTCGAACACCTCGACGACAACATCGCCGTGTACACCGTCGCGCTGCGACCAATCCACCTCGACAACGACACCCTGCCGGTACCTGACCGGATCGCCGCCATGCTCGCCGACGGCGCCCTCGTCATCGAACTGCACCACGACGGCGACGACCTCTCCGACGACGAGAGGATCCATACGGTCGAACACGGCGACGGGGCGCTGACCGTTGTCGCCTGGCCGCTGTCGTTCTACCCGGGGATCAAGGTCATGGTCTCGCTCGCCCGCGGCGCCCGCAGACTGGCCGCTACGACGACGTTGCTCGAACGGCCGCTGCCCTACGGTGACGAGTTCCGCTGGGACGCCGACCATCGACTGCTTGCCACCGCCCTCGCAATCGACCTCGACCCCGACCCGGCACCCGAGGAGACTGACGGCACCAAGCCGGACGCAGACGACGAACCGGCACCGCCGACGGTGCCGGCGAAATACCAGGGGATCGACCCGCTGCGGCGGCTGATCCTCGCCGCGTTTCGCCGTCACGGCACTGAGGGCACGTTCGGCTCCCGCAGGCTGACCGGCAAACAATTGCTCGGCGTCATGTTCGGCGCAGACTTCGACAACCCGCCGCTGATGTGGCAGGTGATCTACACCTGTGAGCGTCTTGTGGACGCCGGCAAGCTCACCCGTGAACCGAATCCGGGACGTCCCGACAAGCCGGGAAGCGGTGGACCGGACACGTTCGTATGGTGGCCCAGCCAGTCGGCCCGCCAGCACGCCGACTACGCCGCGGCGCAACAGCGGCACGCGGCGCTGCGGGAGCGCACCCGCGAGCATTGGGTGCCGCCCAACTGCCGGGCGCTTCCGAGCGGGTACCGCGCCAGCGACCAGGCGAAGGAGAACTATGCCCGGCACGTCCGGAGAGTATGGGGCCAGCACGCCGACACGAGACTGCCCGACGGGTTCACCTTCGTCAAAGGACACCGCAGGGGAAGTGATCCGGGTCCGTTGTGGCTACCGCTGACATGACATCGACGACGTCCCCTCGCCGACGTCGTCGATGTCATACCCGCTTGTTCTACTGACGTCTCGCCCGTCCACCGGCCGCCAGCACCGTTTTCAGCACACAGCCCTCCGCGGATAGGAGTCACACCCCCAGATGAGTGGTCGCCTGCGGCACCGTCACCGTCACACACCGGTGCTGATCTGCACCTCGGAAGGGTTCGCCGAGCTGGCCGCCGAGGCCACCGACGACGAAGAGCGGCAGGGATACACCGCGAAGGCCGAACTCGCCGCCCAGCTCGAGCGTCTCAACGACGCGCTGGAGGCGGCATTCAAGGTCTTGACCCCGGAGGAGTTCTCCGACCTCGTCTGGCGCATCCCCAACCCGGAGCGCACCGACTTCCTGAGCCACCTGCGTGTGCCATCGGCGAGGAAACCCGTCCCGATCGCGGCCGCCAACGGGTTGGCCAAGCTACGTACCTGGACCACCGCAGACCGCAGACGGGCGGCACGCACCATCACCCGGCCGGTCCTGCGGCGGCTGATGGAACCACTCGACGCGTGGCTGACCGACCGCGATGACGACGCGTTGCGCAAGGCGCTGGTCGACGACGCCAGCCAGGCCAACGCCGTCCGGCTGATGGTTCTCGTGTTCTGGTACGACCTGCCACAGGTCGTCGCCGCACTGCGGCTCGCGCTCACCAGCGGACTGGCCCTGCCGACCTGGCCTGCGGAGGTGGTCAACGACATCGCCGCCGCCTGCGCCCGCCTGGAAGTGCTGGGAGCCGACGCGATCAGCGACCCCGGTTCGGACACAGAAACAGAAGACGGGGCAGACATGCCAGACAGCAGCGAAACCACCGTAGGGTTAGCCGCCAGCCACCACGGTCCCACTGAAACCGGCGCTCACCGACCAGACGTCATCACCGCAGTGGCGGACGCCGACGTCGAAGGGGGCCCGGCCGCGGACACGACCGTCGCGGAACTCGCCGTCCGGTTGCGTACCACCGTCGACACCGCCCACGATGCCACCCAGCAGATATTCGACGCTCTCGCCGCGTCAAAGCTGCCCGATCAGCACCTGCTCGACCGGGTCGCCGAGCTGGGCACGGTCGTTACGCATGCCCGGGCCGTCCTCGCCGGCCTCGGCGTGGACCCCGACTTCGGTGACGACTGCGCCGAACTCGCCGCCGCGCTCGACCGTGCCTCAGCCGTACAGGACAAAGACCGCACAGCACGCAAACAGTTGACCCGGTTGACGCACCTGTCCGGACCCGACACGAGCGCCGACATGCTGGCCGGCGTCCGACAGCTCGCCCAGCAACTCCTCGACACCGACTGCTGGGACGACGACCAGCGCAACCACGTCACCGCGCTCATCACCCTGCTGCAGATCATCGACGCCGCCGAAGCCGACGACATCGCGCAGGCGACACACCTGTACTCCACCGCGCAGCAGCACCTGCCCACGGAGCTCGGCCCGGTGCTGGTCGTCGCACTCATGGGAAAACTGACCGCCAGGACCGACGACACCACCGGCGCACACAACGCCGCCGCCCGCCAAGACGATCCCGCCGAGAGCGTGGACGCGCTGGCGTCAGAGGCCCGGACCACCTTCGCCGTAGCGGTAGCGACCGCCCCGCCGACCGGTGCGCCCGCCGTCTCCGACGGCATCGCTGTCAACGAATCGCCGGCCGCCCCGGACGGCACCGCCGGCAGCGTCGCGCCGGTCACGGCCAACGGCTGCGGTCATGACGACCCCGTGAGCACACGAGACAACGGCACTGGTGCGGCCACAAGGGCGGAGGCGATCGAGCCCCGCGCCGCCGCCGAGGCGGCGGCGCAGGACGGGCCCGGTGACCAGCCCAGCGACGGAGCCGACCTGATCAGTCTGCAGCCGAAGGCGCCGTCTGAGCAGCATCGGCCAGCTGGCGCACTGCGGAAACCCGACGACGCCGCGGACGACAGCCTCATGGCGTCGCTGCTACGCAGACGGCGCTACTGTCTGGCGTTCCACGCCGCGACCGCCCGGGGGAACGCCACCCGCGCCCAGGCGCTGCGCATGCTCACGCTGTCCGAAGCGGTCCGCAGCGAAAGCGGCGCCACTTCGGCCATGCTGCGCGCCGACCTCGACGCGCTCCACGTACACCACTTCGACGGCGACCGCGCCTCCCAGCTGGCGCTGCTCGCCGCCGCCGTCCGCGGGGCGCTGGTGACCGCCGACCCGAACGCCGGCACGATCCTGGAGGGCCTGGTCGGCTCTCTGCACGAACTGCCGCACCTGACCCGGGTCGCCGGCGCGATCGGCACCGCCTCCGCCCGCGGCCTGCTGTCCAGCAGCGCGATCCTCGCCGCGCTCGCACCGATCGCAGGAGCCGACCAGAGCATCGCCACCGCCGTCGAGGCCGCCGCCCAGGCACGCGACCGGCTGCGGACCGTGCGGTTCGCCCGCGCGCAGCAGATCGCCGACCGCTGGTGGTCTGCCGACGGGCTCATCGGCCAGGTGCTCGACATCGCCGCCCACGACCGTCGCGTCGACATCGACGTCGCCGTCGAACGGCTGCGCAAGTTCGCTCGCCGGGAGGCGATCGTCGAGGACCTGATGCGTGAAGACGCCCAGATCCGGGCGAAAAACTCCCGGCCGCTGGAAGGTGCGGCTCGTCGGCGCCTCACCGACCACGCGCGTGAATGCCTCGACGCCGTCGGCGCCTGGGTCGACGCGGTCCGGGCGAACCCGGACGCGGCCCGAGACAGCCTTCAGGTGCCCCCGCAACTGGCGGAGCTGCGCAACGAGGTCCGCGCCGGATGGGTCGACGCCGACATCGAACTGCGCGACACGGCGGGAAACAGCGACGACGTTCTCCTCGCCGCCGCGGCGGCTGCCTGCCGGGAAAGCCTCGCCCGCAGTGTCGAGCTGCTGGACGGAACCAGTCTCAGCGGGACCGAACCGGACCCGAACATCGTCCTCAACCGGGAGCTGCTGCGCAGCCCGGCCCTGCCGGTCGACGCGAAACTGAACCCCGCCAGGCCGGTGACGATCACCGACATCGAGTCAGCGGTGGCGACGTCGTGGGCGGCCGCGTTCGACGCCCGGCTTGCCATCGAGGACTACGGCGCGGCGCGGATCATCATCGACGCGGTCGCAGACGCAGACCCACTGCGGGTCGAGGAGATGGTGGACCGCCTCGAGGGCAGCATCGCCCGGTCGCAGAACGAGGTGCGGGCGTTGCGGGCGGATGTCGCCACGCAGGTGGAGAAAGCCGCCCGGCTGGGACAGCTCAGCCACGCTGACAACTCCCGGGTCATCGCCGAGCTGGAGGCAGCCAACCCCAAGCGCACCGACCTGGGAGCGGTCCGACGCCAGCTCGAAGACATCGCAGGCCGTCTGCCCGAGTACGCCAGCAAGGCTCAGGAGGCGATGCGAAGCCGTGTCACGATCGAGCTCAATGAGGCCGCCAGCCGGGCGGCCAACAACACCGGCCCGAAGGTCTCTGACAACGCCGCGGAGCTCATCAACGCCCGCATCGACACCGGAGACCTCGCCACCGCCGAGGAGTACCTGCTCAACATCCTCGCTGGAGAGGAGCCACCCAGCACCATCCGCTCGACCGACCTGGAAAAGTTCCTCGCTGTCCTCGGCGCCGCCACCGACGGTGTCACCCCGGCGCTGATCCGGGCTGCCCGGGACGGGGACACCCACAACGGCCTCGACTTCAGCCGGCTCAACGATTTTGAACGGACCAACGCCGTCGAGGGCCTCGAGCAGTGGCACCGGATGACCACGGAACGGCAGTCGTTGCGCCACCAGCGGACGAAGTCGGTGCTCGGGTATGCGCTGCGGCTGGCCGGTGTCGAGTTCACCGGCGAAAGGACCCCGTACAAGCTCGGTAACGCCCCGACCCGGAAATGGGTCGAGCTCACCGGCGTCAAGCTGACCGGTGGGGCACGGGTTCCGGCGTTCGGGTCTCGCGCCGGTGACCTGCTGAAGGTGATGCTGTGCTGGGGCGTGCAGGACGCCGCCACGCTGCTGACCTGGGTGGAGCAGGACCAGAGCATCGACCCGATCCTCGTCTTGCTGTTCGGCAGCATGTCCGCCGACCACCGCAAGGTCCTGGCCAAGGAGTGCGCGGCCCGCGCCGACCGGCCGGTCATGGTCGTCGACGACGCCGCGATCGCGTTCCTCGCCGCCCGCGGAGGCGGGCTGTTCGCCACGACCGAACGGATCCTGCTGCCGTACGCGGCGACCAACCCGTACCACCCGAGCGGACACGACGCGCTGCCCAGGGAGATGTTCTTCGGCCGTGTCGACGAACGCAAGAGCATTCTCGACCCGTACGGCGCGAACCTGCTCTACGGCGGCCGGCAGCTGGGCAAGTCGGCGCTGCTGCAGGCCGCGGCCCGCCAGTTCGAGCTCTACCAGGACCGGGTCGCGGTGTATCTGCCGCTGTCAGGCGGGTTCGGCGCCACGGTCAAGATCGACGACCTGTGGAACATGATCGCCGAACGGCTCGCCCAGCGGGGTATCACCTCGCCGCGCAAACGGGCCCGCGACGCCGCCCAGTACGTCGAGACGACGATCACCACGTGGCTTGGCAGCAACAACCAGCGCAGGCTGCTGCTGCTTCTCGACGAATGCGACGGGTTCTTCGACGCGGACGCCCGGACAGGGTTCGAGCACACCACCCGCCTGCGTAACCTGATGATGACCACGAACCGCAACTTCAAGCCAGTGTTCGCCGGCCTGCACCAGGTCCAGCGGTTCGCGCACCTACCCAACCAGCCGCTCGCCAGCGCGCACTTCGGCGACCCGATCGCCATCGGCCCGCTGACACCGGCCGCGGCGCACGATCTGATGTTCACCCCGATGGACACCCTCGGCATCTCCTTCGACTCCGACGAGCTCATCCACCGGGTCCTCGCCTACTGCAACTACCAGCCGAAGCTGCTGCAGATGGTCGGCGAGGAGCTCGTGCGGGAAGCGTTGAGCCGACGGGGCCTGGAAGGGCCGCGGTACCGCATCCGCGACGAGGACCTGGAACGCGTGATCGGCTCCAACGCCGTCCGACAGAAGATCCGTGAGACGGTGCACCTAACCCTCAACCTCGACTCGCGGTACAAGCTGATCGCGCTCGTCGTCGCCCTCTCCGCGCTGGAAAAAGGCGCCGACCACGCCATCCCCACGAACATGCTGCGGGACGAGTGCCTGGCGTGGTGGCCGGAAGGGTTCGCCGACCAGGGAGCCGACGAGTTCCGGTCGCTGCTGTCGGAGATGAGCGGCCTCGGGGTCCTGTCGGAAACCGGCGGCCGGTGGCGGCTGCGGTCCAGCAACGTGCTGCGTCTTCTCGGCACCGCGGAGACCATCGAGGAAGAGCTGTGCGCGCTGGAATGGCGTAACGTTGTCACCACCCTGTCGGCCGAGCAGGCCCGCCGTACGCTGACGGACGGCCGCATCTCGCCGGTGACCGAGAAGCAGCTGGCCACCTTGACCGAACGGGGCAACCACCTGTGGGTGGTCGTCGGCACCCAGGCGACCGGGATCGACCGGGTCGCGGCACGGCTGACGGAGGAAGCGGACATGATCGGGGCGCGATTCACCCTGCATGTGACCAGGGGACCAGCGGGCTACCGGCGGGAACTGCGCGGCGGGGCGCCCGGTGACCGGCACCGAGTCGTGCTCAGCGACCTGTCGACAACCAGGCTCGACAACGCGCTCAACGAACTGCTCCAGGTCGACACCCTGCTGCCGGCAGCCGGGGTGACCCGCTCCCTGGTCGCGGTCGTCGACGCCAGCGTCAGCGAACTGTTCACCAAGGACGACGCTCCGCCGCTGGGCGAGGTCACCGACCGGGTGATCGTGCTGCGCCGGCTGTCGCCGGGCGGGCTGCGGTCGTGGGTCGTCGACAACGAGATCTCGTGTTTCGGTGACGCGGCCAGCCAGAAGATTCTGCTGGAGGCCACCGGCGGATGGACGGTGCTACTCGACGACGCCGCACGGCTCGCGGCCACCGAACGCACCGCCCGACGCGTGTGCGATGCGATCACCGCAGCAAGGGTCAACAGCGCCGAAGTCGCCAGTGTGTTCGTCGACCAGGTCGGACTGGCGAACAACCCGACGCTGGCGGCCGCTTTCGACTCGCTGCTCGACTACAACGCTCCGATGAGCAGCGAAGACCTGGCCACCTGGCTCGAGGTAACCGAATGTGGCGGCGCCCGGTCGGTGGAGGCGTTGCGGTACTTCGACGTGCTCGTCGAGCGACCCGACGACGGGCTGTGGGAACCGGAGCCGGTGTTCGCGGCGGCGTGGAGGAAAGCGCGACAGCAGTGACAGGCTGGTCCGGCGGCGGGTTCGTGACTGCCGCCGGAACAGCTTGGTGAACCATTGGCCCGAAGCATTGGGTTTCATCGTGGGGCGGCGGTTATCGCCGGTCGGCGTAGCGCCGGGCGACGTACATCCAGGTGCTCGGCGGGTGCTCGGTCGCCGTGGACAGGGTCGGCGTCGTATGGACTTATGGTACGTGCGTCCGGTGGGATCAGCCGAGACCTGCCGAAGCGTGGACTGGTGGGAAGCGTGGGCACGCGGGGTATCGATCGACGCGGACTCTTAATCCGCGGGTTCGGGGTTCGAGTCCCTGGCGGCGCACCAGCAATCACCTGGGCATTCACCCTTACGGGTGGATGCCCAGGTGTCGTTTTCGGAGTGAGTGACGACGCTGGCCGGGACTTGGCCGCCGCTGCCGCCGATCCCGGCCGAGCGCCCCGACGCGGTGGCGCTCGGCGCCGTTCGGGCGGTCGGCTGGGAGCCGGGCGACTCAGCTCGGCCACTCTGCTCACCGGGCAGGAGCGGTCGTCGTACGCGCCGGACGTCTGCCCGGACGCTGGCGACGAGTCCGGTCAGCTCTGCAGGAACGCGAGCAGGTCCTTGTTGACCTGGTCCTGCATGGTCGACGTGATGCCGTGCGGTGCGCCCGGGTAGTAGATCTCCTGCGCGTCTGCGACCAGCTGGGCGGTCTTGTGCGCCGAGTCCTTTACGGGGACGATCTGGTCGTCCTCGCCGTGCAGCACGAGCGTCGGGACGTCGAACTTCGCCAGGTCGTCACGGAAGTCCGTCTCGGAGAACGCCTTGATGCTCTCGTACGCGTTCAGCAGACCGGCCTGCATGCTCCACAGCCAGAACTGGTCGAGGATGCCCTTCGAGACCTTGGCGCCCGGTCGATTGGCGCCGTAGAACATCTGAGCCAGGTCCTGGTAGAACTGCGACCGGTCGGCGAGCAGGTTGGCGCGCAGCTCGTCGAAGACGTTGATCGGCAGTCCCTCCGGGTTGTCCGGGCTCTGCACCATGATCGGCGGTACGGCCGATATAAGGACCGCCTTGGCGACCCGCCCGGTGCCGTGGCGACCGATGTACCGGGCGACCTCGCCGCCGCCGGTCGAGTGGCCGACCAGGGTGGCGTCGCGTAGGTCGAGTGCCTCGATGACCGCTGCCAGGTCGTCGGCGTACCCGTCCATGTCGTTACCGCTACGAGCCTGGCTCGACCGGCCGTGACCACGGCGGTCGTGCGCCACCACCCGGAACCCGTTCTGGACGAGGAAGAGCATCTGCCCGTCCCAGGCGTCCGCGTTCAGCGGCCAGCCGTGGGAAAAGGTCACGACGGGGCCGGTACCCCAGTCCTTGTAGTAGATGTCGGTGCCGTCCTTGGTGGTGATGAAGCTCATCCCGTTGCCCCCATGTGTCGAAATCCTGGCGAGCGAACGACGGCGGCAGGCGCGTCCGAACCGGCGTGTGCCGTTGCGGGAACCGCTGCCGGAGCGGTCACCCATGACCGCGGATCGCGGGTCACTTTTCCCGATGCTAAGCGCGGATGCGGGCCTGGATGGGCGCTTCACCCGAACGCCGCGACTTGTGCTCCGGAGGAGGACCTTGCGCGACACCCGCGCCGGGCGGAGGCCCACCGGAGAGGGTGCAGTAGCGGACTGGTCAGCCGCCTGGGGGTCCGCCTATCCGCGTCGGAAGCCCTGACCGGCGTGGTACGACTGCCCTCAACAGTGGTGCGAGGCGGACGGAAACGGGCGGAAGATGACGGTCGGTGGCTTGCGGGGCCTGCTCCGTGGCCGCGAGGGGGATCTCCTTCTCGACCTGGTCTATGTCTTCGCGCTCACCCGGATCTCGGAGCGGCTGGTCGTGGACCTCACCGAGCAGCGGCGGGTCGTTCTGCCAGAACTCGGTCAGACGGCGTTGTTGCTGCTGGCCTTCTGGTTGACCTGGGTCCGCGCGGCGATCGTGCACAGCGCCTTCGATCCGCGAAGGTGGGCGATCCGGCTCGTGCTCGTCTTCGTCCTGTTCGGCAGCATGATCATGGCGGTGACGCTGCCTTTCGCGTTCGGCGATCGAGGCGTGGTCTTCGCGGTCACCTACGTCGCCATCCAGCTCGGCAAGCCCGTCGTCCTCCTGCTCGGCCGGTACGATCCTGAAGGGCACAGCCCCGCGCGGGCACTCTGCTGGGCAGCGGTATCCGCCGTACCCTGGATCGTCGGGGCGGTTCTCTTCCCGCAGTCTCCCGCGCGCGGGGCCCTGTGGACGCTGGCGTTGGCACTCGACTACACGGGGCTCGTCCTCGGCTGGCCCGTTCCGAGACTTGGCCGCACCCGGATCGAGGACTGGAAGGTCGCCGGTGAGCACATCGCCGAGCGTTATCAGCAGTTCATCGTCATCGCGCTCGGCGAGACGATCCTGCTCACGGGACTGACGTTCGCCGAGCAGTTCACCCCCGATCGGGTGGTGCCCAGCGTCGTGTCGTTCGCCACCACGATGCTGATGTGGCGAATCTACTTCCACCGCGCTGGGGCGGTGCTGCCCGCCGCCATCGAGGCCATCCCCAACCCAGCCCGCCTCGGTCGGTCCGAGTTCCACACCCACCTGATCATCGTGATCGGCATCCTCGCCACCGGCGTCGGCCACGCACTGGTCATCCACCATCCGGCCGGACACGAGGATCCGCTGTGGCTCGCGGTCATCCTGGGCGGGCCCGCGCTGTTCCTGGTCGGGCGGTCCCGCCTCGAGTACGAGGTGTTCGCCCGGGTGTCCGCGTCCCGGGTCATCGGGCTTCTCGGGCTTGCCGCTTTGGTGCCGGTGATGGTCCGCCTGCCGCCGCTGATCGCCACCAGCGCCGCAGCTGCCGTGCTGGCCGGGATCGCGGCGTGGGACACGGTACGCGAGCGGAAACACCCGGGTGAGGCCCCCTCGCCGCCCGGGTCGACCCGACAGCAACGCTGACAGCAACCGAGGCAGGCGACGCCTGGTGCCCGGCGACGTCATCACGATGCACGAACAGCGGCCGGCGGCCGGGACCGCGACCATCATCGAGTCGATCTTCCCCGTCGACGATGACCACGATGGGTGACGGCACACACGTCGGCGGCCCCGACCCGTCCGGGTCACGGCCGCCGACGTCTGCGCGGCTGCGCCGCCGCAGTGGCCCTCCGCCGCCTAGCTCAGGAGTGGGCGAGCACCGGCGCGGCGTCCTCGGCGCCCACGGCTGCCTGCTGTCTGGGGCGCGGGGTGTTCATCAGGACGGCGACGATCAGCGCGCCGGCCAGGAGGATCCCCGCGGCCCAGGTGCCGGCTGTCACGAAACCTTCCAGCATCGCCTCCTTGGCGAAGGCCGGGCTCCTCCCGGGCCGGGCGTGCGAGGCCACGTAGTCCGCGGTCGCGCTGGTGGCGATGGTGTTGAGCAGCGCGGTTCCGATCGAGCTGCTGATCTGCTGCGCGGTGTTGACGCTGGCCGAGGCGATGCCCGCGTCGCGTTGGTCGACCCCGTGGGTGGCGTAGTTGAAGGCCACCGGCATGATCATGCCCGCCCCGATGCCGAGCAGGAGCCCCGAGACCAGCACGCCCTCGACGTAGGAAGTGTCGGTTTCCATGGTGCGCAGCCACAGCATGCCGGAGGCGATGAGCAGCATGCCCGGCACGATCAGCATCCGTGGCGGAACCTTGGGCAGCAGCCGGGTGGCGAGCCCGCCGGCCGACATCAGGACCGCCACGGTCATCGGGAGGAAGGCCACTCCCGTTTTCATTGGCGAGTATCCCTTGACGACCTGCAGGTAGTAGGTCATGAAGAGGAACGCCCCGAACATCCCGACCATGGCCAGTCCCACGCTCAGATAGGCGCCGCCGTGGGTTCGGTTGGCGATCAGGCGCGGCGGCAGTATTGGCTGCGCCACCCGGCTCTCGACGACGGCGAACGCGGCGAGCAGCACCGCGCCCCCGGCCAGCAGACCGATGACCGTGGTCGACCCCCAGCCGTCGGTCTCCGCCTGGCTCGTGCCGTAGACGATCGCGACCAGCCCGCCGGTCACCAGCAGCACGCCGGGGATGTCGAACCGGGCCCTGCCGCTGCTCCGCGATTCGACCAGCGTCGCGTACCCGCCGACCACCGCGATCAGGGCGATCGGGACGCTGACGTACAGGCACCAGCGCCAATCCAGGTAGTCCGTCAGCCCTCCGCCGGCGAGCAGCCCGATCGCGCCGCCCACGGCGGTGATGGCGCCCCAGATCCCGAACGCCTTGGCGCGCTCCCTGGACTGGGTGAACGTCACGGTCAGCAGCGACAGTGCGGACGGCCCGAGCAGCGCGGCGAACCCGCCTTGCAGGGCACGGGCGCTCAGCAGCAGCTCGACGTTGTCCGCCGCGCCGCCGAGCGCCGACGCGCCGGCGAAGCCGAGCAGGCCGATCAGGAAGGTCCGCTTGCGGCCGGTGTAGTCCGCGATCCGGCCGCCGAGCAGCAGCAGGCTGCCGAACGCCAGCGTGTACGCGGTGATGATCCACTGCCGGTCGCCGTCGGAGATGCCCAGATCCTCCTGGAGCGACGGCAGCGCGATGTTCACGACCGTCCCGTCCAGGACGATCATGAGCTGGGCCAACCCTATGAAGAACAGCGCGGCCCAGCGGCGCGAATCGGCCGCCGGGGCCTGCGCCTTCGTGGTTGCCATGACTTCGTCCTCACTCGTGGTGATGCGTGCCGCGCGGATCGTTCGCGCGGCGCCCTGACGAGCACGAGACGCCGGCGCCCCGGGGCCGATAACAGCTCGGGTGTATGACGTGGGTCATCGCCATCGGCTGTTACGAGGCGACGGGGAGCGGCGTCTAGTGCGCATGGCAGGATCCAGGTCGAACAGGCAGGAGCCAGGCATGAGCCAGCGCTGCGAACGAACGACGGACACAGCCGAGCCGCTCGATCGTCCCGACCGCGTGAACCCCGTGGACTCGGCGACCGAGGTGTTCGTTGCCCATCGCAACCTGCTGTTCACCGTCGCCTACGAGCTGCTCGGCTCGGCCGCCGACGCCGAGGACGTCCTGCAGGAGACCTGGCTGCGATGGGTGGGCGTCGATCTGACCACTGTCCGGGAGAAGCGTGCCTACCTGGTGCGGATCGTCACCCGGCAGGCGCTGGACCGGCTGCGTGCGCTCGACCGGCGTAAGGAGTCCTACGTCGGGCCGTGGTTGCCCGAGCCGCTGTTGACCGCGCCCGATGTGGCCGAGGACGTCGAACTGGCCGACAGCGTGTCGATGGCAATGCTGCTGGTGTTGGAGACGCTCGCGCCGATCGAGCGGGCGGTGTTCGTGCTGCGCGAGGTGTTCGACGTGGACTACGACGAGATCGCCGAGGCCGTCGACAAGACCCCGGCGGCGATCCGCCAGATCGCGTACCGGGCACGGGCGCACGTCGCCGCGCGCCGGCCACGCGGCGTCGCCTCCCCAGCCGAGACCCGGGCCGCGCTCGGGGCCTTCCAGCGCGCGGTGGAAACCGGCGACCTGCAGGGCCTGCTCGACATCCTGGCGCCGGACGTCGTCGCCCTCAGCGACGGCGGCGGTATCAAACACGCCCTGCTTCGGCCCATCGTGGGGGCCGGCAAGGTGGCTCGCTTGTTGGCCGTCGGCTGGTGGCAGCGCGACGCCGGACGGTCGGTCGAGGTGGTACAGATCAACGGCTCCCCGGGGCTGCTCGTCCGAGTCAATGGAGAGATCGACGGCGTGGTGGCGGTGCGGGTCGAGAACGGCTACATCACCGGTGCCTACCACGTGCGCAACCCGGAGAAGCTGTCGCGCGTGGAGCGGGAGACCGCCGTGAGCCGCTGAGGCCGCGCAGAATGAGGCCATGCGCGCCGCGTACATCGAGCGTCCCGGGCCCGCCGCGGACATCCGGTTCGGCGACTTGCCGACACCGCGCCCCGGCCCGACCGACGTCCTGGTCGACGTGATCGCCACCACCGTCAACCCGGTCGACACCTTCGTACGCTCCGGGGCCTTTCGCACGCCGCTGCCGCTGCCCTTCGTGGTCGGCCGCGACCTGGTCGGCCGGGTGGCCGAGGCGGGACCGGGCGCGGCCGGCTTCCGGGCCGGTGACCTGGTCTGGTGCAACAGCCTGGGGCACGACGGCCGGCAGGGCAGCGCCGCCGAGCAGGCCGTGGTGCCGGTCGACCGGCTGTACCGGTTGCCCGCCGGCGTCGCCCCGGCCACCGCGGTGACCGTGCTCCACCCGGCGGCGACGGCGTACCTGGCGCTCTTCGTCCACGGCCGACTCCGGCCCGGGGAGACGGTGGTCGTGGCGGGTGGCGCCGGCAACGTCGGCGCCGCGCTGGTGGCGCTCGCCGCCACGGCCGGCGCCCGGGTGGTGGCGACCGCCTCGGCGGCCGACGCCGACTACTGCCGGCGCAACGGCGCCACCGAGGTGCTCGACTACCGTGCTCCCGATCTCGTCGACCGGCTGCGGTCGGCCTGCCCCGGCGGCGTCGACGTCTACCTGGACACCGCCGGACGCAACGAGCTGGAGTCGGTGGTCGACCTGCTCGCCCGGCGCGGACGGATCGTGCTGCTGGCCGGGGGCGCCGCCCGGCCGGTGCTGCCGGTCGGCGCGCTCTACCAGAACGATCGGGCCGTCGTCGGCTTCGTGATCTCCCACGCCACGGTGGCGGAGCTGGCCGACGCCGCCGGCATGGTGAACCGGATGCTGGCCGCCGGCCGGTTGGCCCCGCGCGAGACGGTGCCGCTGCCACTGTCGGCCATCGGGGAGGCACACCGCAGGTGCGAACAGGGTGAGCTGCGCGGCAAGCGGGTGGTGATCCGACCGTGACGGCGGCGGGCGGTGGCTGGGCGCACCAGCACGAACACCCTCGGGCCGTCGGCGCCGGGTCAGGTACGCACCGGAGACTCGACCTCCGCGTCGTCGCCGCGCAGGACGCTGATCATCCCGTTGGGCGCCAGGCATGGCGGGGCGGTACCCGGGATTAATGACGGCAAACCGGCGGATACCGGGCCGTACCGTCAGGTTGCCGGACGGCGTCTGCGCCACAGCCAGGTGGCCTCGCTGCCGGCGGGGTGTGGCGCCTCGGGTGGGCGGCGTGCGGCCCGCCGGGTGTCGGCCACCGCGATGCCGAACAGAACGGCGGTGGCCGCGGCCGCCGCGACCAGCGGCGGAGCGGACAGCAGCGGCACGCCGGCGGCGAGCAGGACGGCGATGCCCACCCAGCGCCGGGGCGAGACCCGGGCGAAGACGGCCCGCTCCAGGGCGGCCCGGCCCAGCAGGAAGCACGCCGGACCACCGAGGATCATGGCAAGCCACGGCGGGTAGCTCTGCCCGGTGGGGTGGGTCTGCACGATGCCGTGCCCGACCGAGGTGGCGACGATTCCTAAGATCATCACCAGGTGGGCAGAGCCGGCGAAGCGGCCCACCTCCGCCGGATCCCGGGCCGCGGCGACCGCGTCGCCCAGCACCACTCCGGCCCGATGGAAGTAGATCCGCCACAGCAGCACCGCGGTCAGGAACGCCGCGAGCAGGCCGAGGATCTCGTTGGCGCTGACCCGACCGCGGCCGACGGCGAACGTGGCGCCGACCGACAGGATGGTCTCCCCGAGGGCGATGAGGAGCAGCTGCTGGTACCGCTCAGCCAGGTGGTGCGGCCGCGGCGCCCAGGCCGAGGCCCGCTCCCGGCCGAGCCGGGGCAGCGGCCAACCCAGCCGCGCCGCCCCGAGTTCGACGGCCACCGCCACGGCCCACAGCAGCACCCGGGCACCGTCGGCGGCCAACGCGCCGCCGATCCAGAACATCGCCGCCACGCCGAACCAGGCCAGGTTCCGGTAGTACAGCCCGGCCAGCGGATGCGTGCCGAGGGACCAGCCGAGGACCAGGACCCGGCAGGTCTGGGCGAACACGTACGCGAGGGCGAAGACGAGCCCGCCGCCGCCGAAGGCGCCCGTCAGGGCCGTCCCCATCACCAGCATGGCGAACGCCGTCAGGAGGATCGACGACTGGGTTCCGGACGCCTTCGGGTCGAACCGCGCGGTGATGTACGCCGTGATCGTCCACGCCCAGATCAGCGGGACGAACAACAGCAGGACCCGCCCGACGGATGCCCAGTCGATGGCGCCGTCGGCGCTGCCGGCGCCCTGTACCGCGAAGGCGACCAGCCGGTTGAGGGCGAACACCATGACCAGGTCGAAGAAGAGTTCCACGTAGCTCGCCTGCTGCTCGCTCTGTTCGCTGCGCAGCAGCTCGACCGCACGGCCGCGCCCCCACCGCCTCCGATCTCCGGTCACCCTTCCATCGCAGCCCACACCACCCCGGCGCGCGGTGGAACCCGGAATCCCTCCGGCCGGACGGCCGCCCTCACTGGTTCGAGTCGCCGGCGGCGCACCAGCGGTTCGTCCCCAGCCGCCGGGGGTCGGAATTCAGCTTCGGGACGGGGCGGCGGGGCTGCCGTGCAGTGCCCGGCGAAGGGTGCGGGCGCCAGCCCCGCGGGCGGCCCAGAGCGCGACCGCGATGTAGAGAACCTGCTCCGGGACGCGCTGCCACAACGGGGAGGCCGGTTCGCCGGCGAGGGGCACGTCGGCGGTGGCAGCGTAGATGTTCGCCGGCAGCATCACCACGAACAACAGCGCCAGGCAGTAGCCGGCGGCGCGGCGGGTTCGCGGGATGATAAGGCCCAGGGCGCCGAGGAGTTCCAGTACGCCGGTGAGATAGACCGTCGCCGACCGGAACGGCACCACGGGCGGCACCATCCGGACAAGGTCGTCGTGGGTCGGCATGACGGTGACGCCGGCCGGGACGAAGTGCGCGCTCGCCGTCATGACGAGCATGATCGCCAGGGCGTGGGCCGCGGCGGCGGGCCAGGTGGCGAACCGACGGACGCCGAGCGCGCCGAGCCCGCGTAGCCCCAGCAGCGCGATGAGGAGGACGGGGAGTGTCATGACGGATCCCATCTAGTCACTGTAAAGATGGGATCGAAACTATCGGCCATCCGCAATCTTGTCAATGACTAGTTAACCAGCCGTGACCCAGACCATCCGGACCGGTGCGCAGTTGACGTTCCAGCCCCGGGGCGGGCGCTCAGCCCCACTCGCGGCGTACCTGGGGCTCGCCCGGCCCCTCGGGCGGCGGATCCGTGTCGGTCGTCTCGACCTGGTCCTCCGGCGCGACCCGCGCCGGCAGCTTGCCGAACCGGCCGTGCCGCTTGGCTTCGAACTCGTCGTCCGTCGACCGGTCGGGGTGCTTTCGGTCCTCGCTCATCGCCTGCCTCCCTCGCCGGGCTCCATTCTCCCGCGCGCTGATCCGCTCGGTATCCCGGACAACCAGGTGTCGGGGTGTCGTCGATACCGCGACATCGCGGATGTCGTGCGGATCACCCGAGATCGGTGTCGGTCGTCCCCACTAGCCTCCAGCCATGTGGCTCACCCGGCTCACCCGCGTGCAGGCGCGGCGCATCGCCGTGCGCGCCCAGCTGCTCGACGCGCGCCGTCCGGCCGACCTGCTCGCGGTCGTACGCCAGCTGACGTTCCTGCAGCTGGACCCGACGGCCGCGGTGGCGCCCAGCGCGGACCTCGTCGCGTGGGGGCGCCTCGGCGCCGGCTACCAGCCGGCCGACCTGCGCCGGGCGCTGGAGCGCGATCGGGCCCTGTTCGAGCACCGGGCCATGGTGTGGCCGATGTCCGACCTCGGGCTCCACCTCGCCGAGATGGCCGCGTGGCCGCAGGAGGCGCGGCGGCGCGAGTGGTTGCGGGCCAACGACGCGTTCCGCCGGTACGTGCTCGACCTGTTGCGCGACTCCGGGCCGCTGCTGTCCCGGGACGTGCCGGACCGCAGCGTGGTGCCGTGGCCGTCGACCGGCTGGACGAACAACCGCAACGTCACCCAGATGCTGGAGTTCCTCGCCGCCCGGGGCGAGATCGCCGTCGCCGACCGGGTCGGGCGGCAGCGACGGTGGGATCTGGCGGAGCGGGTCTACCCGGCCGGTACGCCGGTCGTCCCGGCACCGGAGGCCCGCCGGATCCGGGCCGAGCGGCTGCTGCGGTCGCTGGGCGTCGCCCGCCCGTCGCTGGTCGGCGAGGCCGGCGATCCGGTGGAGGTCGAGGGCACGTCGGGCACGTGGCGGGTCGACCCGGCGGCGGTCGGCGAGCCGTTCGCCGGGCGCACCGCGCTGCTGTCCCCGTTCGACCGGCTCATCCACGACCGCCGCCGGGCGCTGGAGCTGTTCGACTTCGACTACCGCCTGGAGATGTACGTGCCGAAGGCGAAGCGGCGCTGGGGCTACTTCGCGCTGCCCGTGCTGCACCACGACCAGCTGATCGGCAAGGTGGACGCCACCGCCGACCGCCGGGCATCGCTCCTCCGGGTGGACGCCGTCCACCAGGACGTCCGCTTCACCCCGGCCGTGGCCGCGGCCGTGCGCGCCGAACTGGACGCGTTGGCATCCTGGCTCGGCCTCGCCGGCGTCGACGTCGCGCCGCCCGCCGCGGTGGTTCGGGCGTGACCGGCCTCGGCCTCGGGCGGCTCACCCGACGGCCTCGCGGGCAACCTGTCGCCGATCAGCACCGCGACCCACCTCGACCGGCTGCTCGAGGGGCGGCCTGACCGGGCGCACCGACCGGGCCGGTGGCCCCGGCAGGACGACGGCGGACCGTCGCGGGCGCCGACGGGCACCCGCCCGGCCGTCCGGGCGCCGGCGGGGATCCGCCCGGCCGGTCGCGGACACCGCTGGCGGACCGGCCCGGTCGGCCTACCGCCCGCCGATCCGCGCCGCGAGGCTCGCCCGGTAGTGCGGGCAGCGGGCGAGGTCCTCGTGCTCGCACCGGAGCGCGACGTCGATGATCTCCAGCGACGCCTGGGCGCGGGCGATCCGCTCGGCCAGGGCGGACCGTTGCCGGGCCAGGATCCGCCGGCGTTCGGCCGGGTCCGGCTCGTCGAGCACGGCGCGGACGTCGTCCAGGCTGAAGCCCGCCTCCTTGGCCCGCAGGATCGTCGCGATCCGGTACAGGTCGGCGGTGCCGTAGCGCCGCCGGCCGGCCACCGCCCGGGCGGGGGTGAGCAGCCCGACCGACTCCCAGTGCCGCAGTACGTGGGTGGGCAGCCCGAATCGGGCGGCGATCTCGCCGATGCTCAGGTTCGGCTGGTCGCTGGTTGACTTCATGTCGACATGAAGTCGCACCATGGCCGGCATGTCAACGTACGACGAGGTCCACCGGCTGATCCGGCTGCTCGACGCCAGCGACGACAGTCCGGACGCGACGGCGCTCCGCGCCCACTCGTACGCCCTGCTGGGCCTGACCGACGGCGCGCCGGTGGTCGACGTCGGCTGCGGGACCGGCCGGGCGGTGGCGGAGCTGGCCGCGCTCGGGGCGCGGCCGGTCGGCATCGACCTGGACCCGCGGATGATCGCGGTGGCCCGGGACCGGCAGCCCGGCGCGGACCTGCGGGTGGCGGACGCCGGCGCGCTGCCGCTGCCGGACGGCGCGGTCCTCGGCTACCGGGCGGACAAGGTCCTGCACGACCTCGCCCGACCGGACCGGGCGCTGGCGGAGGCGTGGCGGGTGCTCGCTCCCGGCGGTCGGATCGTGCTGGTCGGCCAGGACTGGGACGCCATCGTGGTCGACTCCGGCGAACCCGCGCTGACCCGCGCCATCGTGCAGGCCCGGGCCGACCGCATCGCCAGCCCGCGGGCCGCCCGCGGCTACCGCGGCCTGCTGCTGGACGCCGGCTTCGCGGCACCGCAGGTGGAGGTGCACACCTGGGTGCGCACCGGCGAGGAGGTTCTGCCGCTGCTGGCCGGGCTCGCCGGCCCCGCGGTCGCGGCGGGAGTGGTCAGCCCGGCGCAGGCGGAGGGTTGGCTCGCCGACCAGCGGCGCCGGGTCGAGCGGGACCGCGCCCTGGTCGCCGTCCCGCTCTTCGTCGCCGCCGCGCGTCGCGACTGAGTCCAGGAGTCCCGGCGCCGTCTCGGCCGAGCCCGGCATCCCGGAGACCGTACCCGCGCGTCCGGACGACCGGCGACCATCAATCGTCAACCGATGGTTGACGAAGGCGGATCGTCAACTTACGGTTGACGCATGACCAATCCACTTCCCATGAACAACCCGGTCCGGCTCGACGACCTGATCGAGGCGATCAAGAAGGCGCACTCCGACGCGCTCGACCAGCTGGCCGACGCGGTCATCGTCGCCGACCACCTCGGTGAGGTGGCCGACCATCTGATCGGCCACTTCGTGGATCAGGCCCGGCGCTCCGGCGCCTCGTGGACCGAGATCGGCCGCAGCATGGGCGTGACCAAGCAGGCCGCGCAGAAGCGGTTCGTGCCGAAGTCCGCCGACGCGCCGCTGGACCCGCAGCAGGGCTTCAGCCGGTTCACCCCGCGGGCCCGCAACGTGGCGATGGCCTCCCAGAACGAGGCGCGGGCCACCGGGCACGCGGAGATCCGGCCGGAGCACATCACGCTCGGGCTGCTCAGCGAGCCGGAGGCGCTGGCCGCGAAGGCGATCGTCGCGCAGGGCGTATCGCTGGAGCAGGTCCGCGAGGCCGCGCTCGCCGCGCTGCCGGCGGCGTCGGCGGCCGAGGTCCCCGACCTCATTCCGTACGACGCGCAGAGCAGGAAGGCGATGGAGCTGACCTTCCGCGAGGCGCTCCGGCTCGGGCACAACTACATCGGCACCGAGCACATCCTGCTCGCCCTGCTGGAGTTGGAGCACGGCAGCGGTGTGCTGGCCGGCCTCGGCGTCGACAAGGCCGCCGCCGAGACCTGGCTCGTCGCCACGCTGGAGGCCCTGACGAAGAAGGGCTCCTGACCGCTCCGGTCAGGCGGTGGTGGGAAAGCCGTACCGGGCGGCGTGCTCCGGGTCGGCCGGGTCGATCTGGCGGATCCCGGCGTCGGCGAGGCGCTTGTTCACCTCGTCGAGCCGTTCGCGCACCAGCCGGGCCTCCTCCTCGGTGACCCGGCCCCGGTGCGGCTTGCCAGCGTGCTCGATGGTGCCGTAGTCGAGCCGCTCGGCGCTGCGGCGGGACTTGGGCGGGCGGACCCGCTCGGCGGTCCTCAGCAGCTGTGCCATCGGCACGTCGGTGGCCATCGCGTCGAACTCGCTGGCGGTCAGCACCACCCGGCGCGGTTCGCCGCCGCCGTGCCGATCGTGGATCTCGACCACCGCGACGTCCAGCGCCGCGTCGTCGATGCTCTCCACCTCGATCGGGGTGGCGTCCAGTTGCACGGGCCCGGCCACCAGGTCAGGGTGCTCCAGCACGACGACGCGGACCACCTCGTCGTCGGGGCGCAGCACCGTGCCGCTGAAGTCGGAGACGTGGATCGTCTTCTTGCCCATGCGCTGAGCTTCTCCTGTCGTGGGCCGGGTTCCGGACCCCAAGAAATTACCCGACAGGTGTGCGAAAGCCCCCGTTGGACCGCCCGGGAGTGTCGCCGGGTCAGAGGCTGCCCTTCGGCGCCACCCACTCCGTGGGCTGGCCGGTGAGCGCGGCGATCCGGTCGTAGACGGCGTAGCAGTGGAGCACCGTCGCGCCGTGCGTCTCGGCCGTCGCGGCGATGATGTTGGTGCGTCAGCGGGTGTTGAGGCCGCGCCGGGCGGAGGCGCCGGCCGGTAGCTTGTTCAGCTCGCTCCAGGGCAGCGCGTCGGTGCCGTCGGCGGCCCGGTTGCCCCGGTACGGCGGCTGGCCCGGGAACCGTCCGGCGGCCCCGGGGGCCCGCCAGAGGCGCTCGGTGTCCTGCTGGTACCGGTCATTCGGCTGATTCGGCATGACCATTACCGTCCCAAAGAAAGTTGTACATGTATGGAAATGAATATGACGCGGGATCGATGGATCAGGTTCCCGTGGCGGGGAGGCGGACCACGAAGCGGCATCCGTCGGTGAGGTTCTGTACGTCTACCCGGCCGCCGTGCGCCTCAATCAGCCCGCGCACGATCGCCAGGCCCAACCCGCCCGACCCGGCGCGGTGCCCATTGCCCGGCCGCGGCGTACGCGCCGGCTCGCCCCGGAACGCCACGTCGAAGACCCGGGGCAGGTCCTCCTCCGGGATCCCGCCGCAGGTGTCGGCCACCGCCAGCCAGGCGGCGTCGGCGTCGCGCCCGCCGTCGATCCGTACCGTGCCGTCCTCGGGGGTGTAGCGGACCGCGTTGAGCAGCAGGTTGCTCACCACCCGGGCCAGTTCCGGCTCGCTGGCCAGCACCGTCGGCCAGCCGGTCTCGGCGGCGACCAGCCGGATCCGCCGGGCGGCGGCCAGTGGCGCGGCGCCGGCCAGCGCGTCGGAGACCACGTCGCCGAGTGGCACCGCCGACAGCGACAGCCGCAGTGCGCCGGCGTTGATCCGGGACAGCTCGAACAGGTCGTCGACCAGCCGGGTCATCCGGTCGGTCTCCACCCGGATCCGGCGGTGGTACTCGGCGACCGTCTCCGGGTCGAGCACCACCCGGTCCTCCAGCGCCTCCGCCATGGCCCGCAGCCCGGCCAACGGGGTGCGCAGGTCGTGCGAGACCCAGGCGACCAGGTCGCGCCGCCCCTGCTCGATCCGCCGTTCCCGCTCCCGGGCCTGGTCGGCCCAGACCGCGGCGGCGGCGAGCCGGCGGGCGAAGAGCCAGCCGACGGCCAGGCTGACCGTCGCCGCCGCCGCGACGGTGATCAGCACCACCTCGAGGTCGTGGGCGGAGAGGAACATCGCCTCGGCGACCACTGCCACGCCGGCCACCACCGCGGTCACGGTCACGGTCAGCAGCACCACGATGTGGACGGTGATCGACCGGCCGCGCAGCAGCCGCAGGGCGAGCGCCCCGGCGGCGCCCACGCAGAGCGCCGCGGCGAGCGCCGCCGCGAAGATCAGGGCCAGCTCACGCATCGGTCGGCTGGTACCGGTAGCCCACGCCCCAGACCGTCACGATCCGCCGTGGGTCCGCGGGATCGGCCTCCACCTTCTCCCGCAGCCGCCGTACGTGCACGGTCACCGTCGACTCGTCGCCGAAGCTCCAGCCCCACACCCGCTCCAGCAGCTCCGCCCGGCGGAACGCCCGTGCCGGGTGTCGCATCAGGTGTGCCAGCAGGTCGAACTCGCGCAGCGTCAGGGCCAGCTCGTGCCCGTGCAGCCGGGCCACCCGGGGCCCGGTGAGCACCTCCAGCCCGCCGTCGGTGAGCACCTGCGGCACCGTCCCGGCCGGCTCGCCGCCGGAGCGGCGCAGCACCGAGCGGACCCGCAGCACCAGCTCCCGGGGGGAGAACGGTTTGCCCAGGTAGTCGTCCGCGCCGAGTTGCAGGCCGAGGATCCGGTCGGCCTCGTCGCCGCGCGCGGTGAGCATCACGATGGGTACGCCGTCCGGTCGGGAGCGCAGCCGCCGGCAGACCTCCAGGCCGTCCAGCACCGGCAGCATCAGGTCGAGCACCACCAGGTCGGGCGGCTCCGCGGCGACCGCGGCCAGCGCGGCGGCGCCGTCGCCGACGTGGTCGACCCGGTAGCCGGCGTGCTCCAGGTAGCGGCAGACCACGTCGCTGACCGTCCGGTCGTCGTCGACGACCAGCACCCGCTGGGTCACCGGGCACCTCCCTCGCGCCGGCCCAGCGTAGCCAGACGTACGCCGACGCAGGTCTTGCCATCTCCTTACGGCTCGACCGGCGCAGTGACGGGCACCACTTCCCCTAATACCCCCGGGGGGTATATGGTCGGCGGCATGAGCAACGCGAACCTGACCCGACTGGCGATCACCGCGACGCTGCACTGCCTCACCGGCTGCGCCATCGGCGAGGTGCTCGGCATGGTCATCGGCACCGCCCTCGGCTGGTCCGACCTCGGCACCATCGCGCTGGCGGTCGGCCTGGCCTTCCTCTTCGGCTACTCGCTCACCGTCCGCCCGGTGCTCCGCTCGGGTGTCCCGCTGCGCACGGCGGTCAAGGTGGCGCTGATCGCCGACACGGTGAGCATCGGCGTGATGGAGGTGGTCGACAACGGCGTCATGCTGGCCATCCCCGGCGCCATGGAAGCGGGCCTGACCAGCTGGCTGTTCTGGGCCAGCCTGGCCGGCGCCCTGGCGGTGGCCTTCGTGGTCACCGTGCCGGTCAACCGCGCGCTGATCGCCCGTGGCCGTGGCCACGCGGTCACCCACCAGTACCACGCCGGCCACGGCCAGCACGCCGGGCACGACGCGGGGCAGCACGAGGGGCGCGCGGACGCCGGGCATGCCGACCACGACGAGCACGCCGGTCACGCGGGGCATGGCGGGAAGGCCGGGCACGCCGGGCACGACGCGGGGCAGGGCGCGGACGCCGGGCATGCCGACCACGGCGAGCACGCCGGGCACGACGCGGGGCGCGGTCGGCGCTGACCGGTTCGGTACGCCGGGCGGAGCCGCCCGGCGTACCGTGATCGGATTCCGGTCCGGTGGATGACGGCGCAGGGAGGTGGATCGGTGCTCGACCGGCGACTCCACCTGCATCTGGCCAGCTGGCTCGGGCAGTGGCCCGCCGGCCCGGGTCTGCACGTGGTCGGCTCGCACCGCCGGGCCCGCCCCGCCTGGGACGGCCGGCTCCGCCCGGCGATCGCGGTCCGGGCCGGCGCGAGCACCGTGCTGTCGGTGCCGCCGGACCGGGTCGCGGCGGTTCGGGAGCTGGCCCGGCGGCCGAAGCGCCTGCTGCCGGAGCTGCCCGCGGCGGTCGGCCACCGGGGTTGGGCGCTGCACGACGACGTCTTCCGGTGGAGTTCGGCGCCAGCCCCGCTGCCCGACGTGGGGGAGTGGATCTCCCCGGAGGAACCGGGGCTGCCGACCTGGCTGGGGCTGTTCGACCGGGCGGTGCTGGTGGTCCGCGACGACAGTGGCCACTACCTCGCCGGGGTGGGGATCAAGCGGCACGACGCGTACGGCCACGAGTTGGCGGTGGGGACGGTGCCCGCTGCCCGGAGCCGCGGCCTGGCCCGGCGCCTGGTCGCCCAGGCGGCCCGCCGGGTGCTCGACGAGGGCGCCGTACCGACCTATCTGCACGATCTCCGCAATGTCGCCTCGGCCCGGGTGGCGGAAGCCGCCGGCTTCCCGGACCGGGGATGGCGGTCGTTCGGGGTCTACCCGAGCTGACCCGCGAAAGCCGCCCGACCGGGCCGCTCGACCGGGCTGGTCCGCCGGGCGCAGGACGCGGACCGTGGATCCCGGGCCGGATCCACGGTCCGCAGCCTCCCCCAGGTCCCCGCGGGTCGGGCGACGCTGATTACGCTACGTATCGACAGGCTCGACGGCAAGATGTCAGCGCTCGACTCGGAGTGTCGAATAGCGGACTTGACCTGGAGCGGAGTCGACAAGGCCGGTCCGGTCGCTCAGTGACGCAGCGTACGAATCAGGTCGAGGACCTGGCGGGTGACCGGGCGGAGCACCCGCAACCGGGACAGCGCCACCAGCCGGTCGATGAGCGGCACCGCCCCGTCGATCAGCTGCCGGGTCCGGGCCTGTCCCGGCGACCGGTCGTAGACCCAGTAGAGGATCACCCCCATGTACGCCAGCCAGAGCAGCTCCGGCAGTTGGGGGCGCAGTTCGGCGTCCACCTTGGCGGTGGAGCCGTCCAGCACCTCGGCGAAGAGCGCGACCGCCGCCTGGCGCGGCGCCGAGGACTCCGCCGAGAACGGGCTCAGCGGGGAGGTCGGCTCCGCGGCCGTCTTGAAGAAGCTGGCGGCGAAGTCGTGCGAGGGGGTGAGCACGTCGATGCCGGCGTGCAGCACCCCGGCGAGCCGGGCGGCGAAGTCGGACTCGCGGTCGAGCACCGGCTGGGCCGCCGCCCGGTGCTCGACCTGCGCACGGGCGTAGAACTCCTGGATCAGGTGGTCCTTGGAGCCGAAGTAGTAGTAGGCGTTGCCCACCGCCACCCCGGCCTCCTGGGCGATCGCGCGCATGGTGGTCTGGGCGTATCCGCGCTCGCGGAACAGCCGCATCGCGGTGTCCAGGATGAGCTGCCGCGTCTGCTCGCCGCGGGCGGTCGCCGGCTCACCCGCAGCGGTCGTCGGCGCAGTCTGCTCGGTCATCGGGGCCACCGTAACCCGGCGGGTCGGGCGTCGGCTCCGGCCACGGCTCGCGGACCCGCTCGCGTACCGCCGAGGCGACCGCCACCACCCGCCGGGCCAGCGGGAGCAGGTGCGGGCGGGCCAGCCGCTCGGCCGTCGCCCGGTGCTCGGCCAACGCCCACAGGCAGGCGAACCAGGCGCCGTCGCCCGCGTACACCGCGCCGGTGTCCGCGATGACGGTGAGGTTGCGCAGCGTCGCGGCATGGTCCAGGCCGGGGAACCGCCGCCGGGCCTCCGCCGAGCCGGCCGGCACGAACTCCAGCGGTACGAGCTGCGGCCGGGACGCCAGCCAGGCGCGTGCGGCCCGGCAGAGCGGGCAGTGCGCGTCGAACAGGACGGTGAACCCCCGGACGCCACCACCGGATTGCGTGGTGGCATCCGGGAGACCGCCTGCTCCGGCGGGCGGGACGGTCATCGGGCCGACGGGGGAGGGGTCGGTCCGGTGCCCGGCTGGCCGCCGCCCGTCGGACCGGGCTGCGGGCGGGGGCCGCCGGCGTACGGGCCGGCGTGCGGCTGCGGGCCGCCCGGGTGGCCGGCGTGCGGTGCGGGCGTCATCGGCAGCTGGCCGACCGGGGCGAGCGGCGGGTGGGTGGCGAACTGGCGGAGCCGGCTGCGGCGGTACCGGTTGAGCGCGAAGACGTTGAAGAAGTGCAGCACGCCGAGCACCAGCAGCACCAGGCCGACCTTGAGCGACAGCTCCTCCATCGCCACGCTGGTCGTGCCCACCGGGTCGGGGTGCCGCATGGCCACCGTGACGTAGCCGAGGTTGAGCAGGTAGAAGCCGACCACCAGCAGGCTGTTCACCGCCTTGGCGAGGCGCTCGTCGGCGAACACCTCCTCGAGGAAGACCAGCCCGTTGCGGGAGAGCGCCCGGGCCACCCAGATGGTCAGCCCGATGCTGATCGCCAGGTAGACCAGGTACATCCAGACCTTCGTGTCCATCCTGAACCTCTCTTGAACACGTTCAAATCGATTGGACTCAGCGTAGACGACGAGTTGAACGCGTTCAAGACCGCGCCGGCGAATGGCCACCCGACCCCAGGCTGGGTATGGTCGGCTGGCACCGGCACGGGCGCCGGGCTCCCTGGTGAGGCGGTGAATGACGTGCGGGCGCAGGACGCGGAGCGGCGGCAGGTGGTGCTGCGACCGGCCGGAGAGATCGACATGTCCACCGCCGACGCGCTGGAGAGGGAACTGCTGGACGCGGTGCGGTCAGCCGATGTCGACGAAGTCCTCGTCGATCTGGCCGGCGTCGCGTTCCTCGACTCCAGCGGGGTTCGCGTGCTGGTCCACGCCGCGGTGGTGGCCCGGGAGCGCGCCGTGACGCTCCGGGTGGCCCGGCCGCAGCCGGTGGTGGCCCGGGTGCTGCGGATCACCTCGGTCGATGCCCTGCTCGGGTTGACCGACGGGGGCGCCGAAGACCACTCCGGTCTGGGCTTGCCCGCGCCGGACTGACGGTCAGGGTTCGGCGTTCGCGGCCGCCTCGGCCGACCACTCGACCAGCAGCAGCGTGGCGTCGTCGCGGTCCGTCCCGCCCAGGTGCTCGGTGACCGCGTGGCTCAGCCGGCGCAGGATCTCGGCCGCCGGCAGGCCGGAGCTGATCTGACGCTCGGCGAGATCGGCCAGCCTGGGCAGGCCGAACAGATCGCCGCCCGTTCCGCGCGCCTCGGTGACCCCGTCGGTGTGCAGCAGCAACCGGTCGCCCCGCTCCAGCCGGGTCTGCGCCGGCACGGCCTGGTCGGCCAGGCCGAGCGGGAGGCGCCGGCCGCCGGTCAGCTCCCGCACCGCCCGCCCGCCACGCAGCAGCAGCGGCGGCGGGTGCCCGGCGACGACGTACCGGAGCAGGCCGGTGCGGGTGTCGAACTCGACCAGCACCCCGGTGACGAAGCGGGCGTCGCTCCACTGGCTCGCAATGGCGGTGTCCACCGAGCGGGCCAGCCCGGGCAGATCGCTGCCGGCCCGCCGCGCTGCGCGCAGCGCGGAGAGCGCGACCGAGGTGGTGAGCACCGCCGGCAGCCCGCGACCCACCCCGTCCAGGATCGCCAGCGAGAGGATCCCGCCGTCCAGGGCGTAGTCGAACGCGTCCCCGCCGACCTCGTAGCAGGGTTCGAGCAGGGCGCTGATCGCCGTGTCCGGGGCGGCGAAGGTCAGCGGCGGCAGCAGTTGCCAGAGCAGCTCGGCGGAGACCGCCATCGGCCGACTGCGCCGGGCCCGGTGCAGGGTGTCGCCGTACGCGATCTTGCTCGACACCAGGTGCCCGATCAGGCCGGCGATCAGCCGGCAGCCGTCCTGGAACGACGGGTCGGACGGGTCGACGCCGGCCGCCGGGAAGACCTCCAGCAGGCCCAGCCGGTCGGTGCCGTTCACGATCGGCATCCAGAGCCGGGGTGGCGGCCCGTGCCCGATGAGCGGCTCGACGTGGGTGAAGGCGCGACCGGCCAGGCTGGTGTCGATCGGCAGCGCGTCCGGCGCCGGGCGATCCGGCTCGGGTAGCGGACGTAGGTCGCACTGCTCGGCGTCGACCAGGTAGACGGTGGCCGTCGCACCCAGTGGTCGCAGTACGGTGCCGACCGCCACCGCCAGCTCGTCCGGCGGCAGCCGGTGCGACCGGGACGCGAGGTCGGCCAGTGCCCGGTACCAGGGTTCGGAGGCGGTCATCCGATCCGCATACCCCGCGCCGGCCCGGTCAATGCCCGGCCTGGGTCCGCCCGGTCCCGGGGCTGCCCGGCCCGCCCGCCTGGTCCGCCCGCCTGGTCCGCCCGCCCGGTGGGGCTGCCCGCCTGGTCCGCCCGTCCGGCGGGGCGGTCCGCTGGCCCGACGTCAGCCGGCCAGGCCGAGCGCCTCGGCGGCGGCCCGGCCGTTGGCGTGGCTGGCGCCGTAGGTGGTGACGAAGGCCCGGACGCCGGCCGGCCGCCAGCTCGCCGGCCAGCCCATCTCGACCACGGTCACCGGGTGCTCGGCGGCCAGCGCGGTGACCAGCTCGGGACCGCCGGGCAGCCGGTGCAGGTGCCGGCCGACCAGCACGATCGGCCGGGACCCGGCGAGCCCGCGCAGGGTGGCCGGTTCGGTCTCCGCGGCGACCACCCGGATCTCCTCGGCCTCGGCCAGGTGCGGGCCGAGTCCCCAGGGCACCCGGCCCTCCGCGATGGTGGAGGCGGCGTGCAACTGGACCACCAGCGGCCGGTCCAGCTCGGTGAGGGTGCCCTCCACCCGGACGGCGCGGCGCGCGGCCGCGTACCCCAGATCGGTGGCGGCGGCGGAGATCCCGCCGGCGGCCCCGGTCCAGGCGGCCAGCGCGGCGGCCCTACCGCCGGCCTCCTCCACCCGGGAGCGGTCCAGCCGGCCGTCGGCCAGCGCCGCGATGATCTCGGCGACCACCTGCTCGACCAACTCGGCGTCCACCTGGGCGCCGATGCAGAGCAGGTCGGCGCCGGCGGCGAGGGCCCGGACGGCGGCCGGCCCCACCCCGCCCGCGGCGATCGCGGCGCCCTTCATCTCCAGCGCGTCGGTGATCACGGTGCCGGTGAAGCCGTACTCGCCGCGGAGCAGGTCCACCAGGACGGCCCGGCTGAAGGTGGCCGGGCCGTCGCCGGTCAGCGCGGGCACCCGGATGTGCGCGGTCATCACCGCCCGGGTGCCGGCGGCCACCACCGCGGCGAACGGGGGCAGGTCGCGCTCGCGCAGCACCTCGACCGGTACGTCCACGGTGGGCAGTTCGTGGTGCGAGTCGGCGATCGTGGCGCCGTGCCCGGGAAAGTGCTTCGCGCAGGCGGCGACGCCGGCGGCCTGGAGCCCGGCTACCGCGGCGGCGGAGTGCGCGGCGACCCGGATCGGATCGGCGCCGAACGAGCGGGTGCCGATCACCGGGTTCTCGTCGGCGGTGTTGACGTCGACCGTGGGCGCGAGGTTGACAGTGATACCGAGCGCGGCCAGCTCGGCCCCGATGGCCTCGTAGACGCGTCGGGTCAGCGCCACGTCGCCGACCGCGCCGAGCGCCGCGTTGCCGGGATAGGGGCTGCCGGTGGCGTGGGCGAGCCGGGTGACGTCGCCGCCCTCCTCGTCGATGGCGATCAGCACGTCGGCGCGGCCGGCCCGCAGGGCGGCGGTGCTGGCCGCCACCTGGGCCGGGTTGTGCACGTTCGTGCCGAACAGGGTGTGTCCGGCGAGCCCCTCGGCGACCAGGTCCACCGCCCAGTCCGGCGGCACCGGGCCCGGGTACGCGGCCAGCAGCGTGCCGAGCGCGAGCCGGCGCAGTCCTGGATCGAGCCCCACGTGATCTCCCCTTCCGGTGCCCGGACGGCACGGACGTCGTGACGGAGGCGGCCGTCCCGGCGGTGATGCGGTGCCGGGTCGTCCGAGTTCTCCGGTGCCGGGTGGCCGATACGCTACGGCTACCCGCTCACCGGTCGGTTTACAGTTAGCAAAGTTTATAGAAGCAGAAGGACGTGGCATGAGTGCGACCCGGTTGCCCGGCACCCCCCGCCTGCTGCGGGCGCTCAACGACCGCGCCGCGCTGGAACTGCTGCTCGAGCAGGGGCCACTGACCCGGGCGCGGCTCGGCGAGCTGACCGGGTTGTCCAAGGTCACCGCCTCCCAGCTGGTCGAGCGGCTGGAGGAGCGCGGGCTGGTCACCCGGGTCGGCGAGCAGGCCGGCGGGCGGGGACCGAACGCCCAGCTCTATGCGGTGCGGCCGGGCAGCGCGCACGTGGTCGGGGTGGACGTCGGCCCGGACCGGGTGGTCGCCGCCTGCGCGGACATCACCGGCGCGGTGATCGGCCGGGTCGAGCAGTCCACCCGGGACACGGACGACCCGGTCGGCGTGGTGCACAACGCGGTGGTCCAGGCGGCCAGCAGCGCGCAGGCCCAGCTGTCGAGCGTCCGGCGGATCGTGCTCGGCACCCCCGGTCTGGTCGACCCGGCCACCGGGGACATCACCTTCGCCTTCAACCTGCCGCGTTGGCACAGCGGCCTGCTCGGCGCGCTCCGCGAGGACCTGCACACCCCGGTGGTCTTCGAGAACGACGTCAACCTGGCCGCGGTGGCCGAGGCGCAGTCCGGCGCCGCCCGCGGGGTGACCGACTTCGTGCTGGTCTGGGTCGGCGCGGGCGTCGGTCTGGCGATCATGCTGGGCGGGCGGCTGCACCACGGCAGCAGCGGCGCCGCGGGCGAGATCGGCTACCTGCCGGTGCCCGGCGCGCCCATCCCGCGTGACGTGTCCCGCCGGGCCAAGCCGGCCTTCCAGCAGCTCGTCGGTGGGGACGCGGTGCGCGCGTTGGCCCGCGAGCACGGCTACCCCGACGACAGCGCCACCACGGCGGTGCGCGCGGCGATCGCGGACGGTACGGCGGGCGGCCCGATGCTCGACGAGCTGGCCCGGCGGCTGGCGCTCGGCGTGGCCAGCACCTGCGTGGTGCTGGACCCGCCGCTGGTGGTGCTCGCCGGCGAGGTCGGCCAGGCGGGCGGTGCGGCGCTGGCCGAGCGGGTGCAGCACGAGGTGGCGGCGATCACCCTGGTCCGGCCCCGGGTGGTGCCGACCGGGCTGACCGAGGAGCCGATCCTCAACGGTGCGCTGCGGACCGCGCTGGACGCCGTCCGCGACGAGGTCTTCGGTTCCACCGTCGGCTGAACCGGCGTCCGTCATGTGAAGGAATTCTTCACCATTGGTCGGGGTGCTGCAAGGTCTTGCCGCACCCCGACCGGGTGCCCGGCCAGCTCAGATCAGATCCCGCCGGCGGAACAGGGCGAAGGCCGCCGCGGTGAGCGCGGCGGTCAGCGTGACCAGTACGACCAGCGCCGGCGCCCAGGTCAACGCGTAGAAGCCGTCGCAGCTGCCGTCGAAGACGCCGGCGCAGGCCCGGTTGTCCCAGAACTCCGCCCGCCCGGTCAGCCAGGCGGCCAGGTGGCTGGAGAGCATCAGCTGGTCGGGCCGGGCCACCTCCAGGATCTCGAACACCAGCCGGGCGCCGAGCTCCCACACCACCAGGTACGCGGCGACCGCGCCGAGCGCCGCCGAGGTGTGCCGGCCCAGGGTGGCGATGGCGAAGCCGAGCGCCGTGGCCAGCAGCACCAGCACCAGCCCGCGACCCCAGAGCGTCCCCAGCGACCGCCAGAACTCCTCGTCGAGGTGGCCCGGCTGCCCGGCGGCCTGCCCGATGAACCAGAAGGCGCCCAGGTACACCACCGAAGCGACCAGCGACAGCGCCAGCACCCCGCCCAGCAGCGTGCCCAGCTTGGCGCCGAGCACCGTCATCCGGCGTGGCCGCCACAGCAGCAGGTTGACCACGCCGCCGGAGTTCAGGTCGGCCCCGATGTAGGAGGCGCCGACCAGGAAGCCGAAGAGGACCAGGAAGGCGATCAGGAAGTAGAGCAGCGGCCGGGCCTCCGTGGCGAAGGTGAACACCCCGACCAGGTAGTCGGCGGCCACCGGCAGCCGGTCCCGCAGCGCCGGGTCCACCTCGCTGCAGTTGGGCGGGTAGTACTGGTCGGCCTGCTCCGGCGGCAGCACGCCGCGCTCGCGGGCGAGGCACTGCTCGTGGATGACCTCCAGGTTGCGCCGCTCCTCGGCCGCCTGCCGCTGTGCCTCGGCCAGTTCGGTGGCGGTGGGCCGGTGCGAGCCGGCCAGGGTGGTCGCCGCGGTGATCCCGAAGGCCAGCACCAGCAGGACGACCATGAGCTGGACGAAGCGCCGGGCGCTCAGCCGCTCCAGTTCGGCACGGACCAGGTTCACGCGTCCACTCCTCTGGTCTCGCCGACCCCCGCCTCGAGGTCGATCGTCGCGTCCCGTGTCGGGCGAGCGGGCAGCACCGAGTCGTCCACCTGCCGGGGCACCCCCGGATGCCCGGCCGTGCCGGTCAGCTCCAGGAAGACGCTCTCCAGGTCCGGCCGCAGCGGGGTCAGCTCGCTCACCCAGATGCCCTGCTCACCAAGAGTGCGGCTGACCACTGTCGGGTCGGTCACGTCGGCCACGGTCAGGTGGTCGTCGTGCGCCGTGGCGGCCAGCCCGGCGGCGCCGAGCAGCTCGACCGCCCGCGCCGGCTCGGCCACCCGGACCAGGAACTCGTGCCGGTCGAAGCCGGCCAGCACCTCGTCGACCCGGCCGGCCGCCACCCGACGGCCCCGGGAGATGATCGTGACGTGGTCGCAGATCAGCTGGATCTCGGCCAGGATGTGGCTGGACACCAGCACGGTCACCCCGGCGGCGGCCAGCGACCGCATCAGGTCCCGCATCTCCCGGATGCCGGCCGGGTCCAGCCCGTTCGCCGGCTCGTCGAGGATCAGCAGCTCCGGGTCCTTGAGCAGGGCGGAGGCGACGGCGAGGCGCTGCTTCATGCCGAGCGAGTAGCCCTTGACCCGCTCGTGGCCGCGGTCGTACAGGCCGACCTGGGTCAGCACCTCGTCGACCCGGGAGACCGGAACGCCGCCGGCCCGGGCGAGCAGCCGCAGCGTGCGGTGGGCGGTGAAGTTGCCGAAGAACTGCGGGCTCTCCACGATCGCACCGACCCGCCCGGACACCTGGGGCAGCTGCTCCGGCGACCGCGCGCCGAGCACCGTCATCCGCCCCGCGTCGGCGCGGACCAGGCCGAGCAGGGCGCGCAGCGTGGTGGTCTTGCCGGAGCCGTTCGGGCCGAGGAAGCCGTGGATCTGACCGGGCTCCACGAGCAGGTCGAAGCCGTCGACCGCGACCCGGCGGCCGTGCCGCAGACTGTGGAAGGTCTTGCGCAGACCCTCGATCTCGATGACCGCGCTCATCCGCGCGGCTCCCTGCTCCGACCGGCCATGAACCGTCCTCCGGGTGGGGTGACCAACGACACGGCGCCCCACCATACGGCCGGCCCGCCGCCCATGGGGGGCACCGCGGCGCTGCGTGGTTGGATGGTCGGGTGACTGGTGACCTGATCCCCGGCGCCGGCGGCGCCGCACCCGCACCCCCGCCCGTGGACGCGGATCTGGTGGTCAGCCTCGACGGCGTCGGCGTACGCCGGTCCGGCACCGCCCTGCTGCACGACCTCACCTGGCGGGTCGAGCTGGACGAGCGCTGGGTCGTGCTCGGCCCGAACGGCGCCGGCAAGACCACCCTGCTCAACATCGCGGCCGGCCGGCTGCACCCGACCACCGGCGTCGCGCACGTGCTCGGCGAGCGGATCGGCCGTACCGACCTGACCGAGCTGCGCACCCGGATCGGCCTCTCCACCGCCGCGCTCGCCGAGCGGGTGCCCGCCGACGAGCGGGTCACCGACGTGGTGGTGACCGCCGCCTGGTCGGTGGTCGGTCGCTGGCGGGAGAGCTACGACCCCACCGACGAGGCCCGCGCCCGCGCGCTGCTCGGCCAGCTCGGCGTCGGCGGCCTCGCGGAGCGCAGCTACGGCACCCTGTCGGAGGGGGAGCGCAAGCGGGTGCAGATCGCCCGTGCCCTGATGACCGACCCGGAGCTGCTGCTGCTCGACGAGCCCGCGGCCGGGCTCGACCTCGGCGGCCGGGAGGACCTGGTGGCCCGGCTCGCCGAGCTGGCGCAGGACCCGGACGCCCCGGCGATGGTGCTGGTCACCCACCACGTGGAGGAGATCCCGCCCGGCTTCACCCACGCGCTGCTGCTGCGTGAGGGTGGTGTGGTGGCGCAGGGGCTGCTCGGCGAGACGCTCACCGGGGACAACCTCTCCAAGACCTTCGGCCTGCCGCTGGTGGTCCAGCGGTCCGGCGACCGGTACACGGCTCGCGCGGCCTGAGGGCCGCGGTAGGGAGGCCAGCGTGCGGCAGACCCGGGTGGTCGTGGTCGGCAGCGCCAACATGGACCTGGTGGCCACCGCTCCAGCCCTGCCCCGGCCGGGCGAGACCCTGCTCGGCACGGACTTCGTGACGGTGCCCGGCGGCAAGGGCGCCAACCAGGCGGTCGCCGCCGCCCGGGCCGGCGCCGCCTGCGCCTTCCTCGGCGCGATCGGCTCCGACTCGTTCGGGGTCACCCTGCGGGCCAGGATCACCGCGGCCGGCGTGGACACCGGCCAGCTGCGGGTGGTGTACGGGGCCTCCGGCGTCGCCCTGGTGATGGTGAACGCCGACGGGGAGAACGCCATCCTGGTCACCCCTGGCGCGAACGGCGCATTCACCGGGCTCACCGAGGCCGAACTGGCCGCCGTACGGGACGCGGACGTGCTGGTGGCCCAGCTGGAGGTGCCGGTGGAGACGGTGACCGCCGCGGCGCTGGCCGCCCGCGCGGCCGGCACCCGGGTGGTGCTCAACGCGGCGCCCGCCCGGCCGGTGCCCGCCGAGCTGCTGGCCGCGGTGGACCTGCTGGTGGTCAACGAGAACGAGGCCCGGGCGCTCACCGGCCGGGGCCGGGACGAGCCGCGGGCCCTGCTCGACGTGGTGCCCCGGGCGGTGCTCACCCTCGGTGCCGAGGGCGCCTGGTACGGCGACCGGGACGGCGCCGACGTGCACGTGCCGGCGGTGAAGGTCGACGTGGTCGACTCCACCGGCGCCGGCGACGCGTTCACGGCCGCCCTCGCGGTCGCCTGGGGCGAGGGTCGGGACCTGGTCGACGCGGTGCGCTGGGCGGCCGCCGCCGGCGCGGCGTGCGCCCGGCGGCTGGGCGCATCGGTGGCGCTGCCCCGCCGGGCCGAGATCGACGAGCTGTACGTTCCCGCCTGATCAGGTAGGGACCAGGGGCGTCCAGCTCCGGTTCGACCGCGCCGTTCCCGCCACCAGCCTGGCCGCTCCGGACCCGCTCAGGCGCTGCACGGCGCCTGCCCGGCCGACCGGCCGCAGGTCGCCAGGCTGCACCAGCGGCGTAGGCCGCTCTCGTCGAGGAAGAGCCAGCCGCACCGCTCGTCCGGGCACGCGCGGACGGTGAGTCGACGTGGATCGGCCAGCAGCGCGGCGGCGCTCCATGCCGCGGCGTGCACGGGCAGCCGGAGCCCGGCCGAGAGATCGGGCCACCACCGCCCTCGGCCGTCCGGCTCCCGCCGGAGCACCATCACCTTCGCGGCCGCCTCCGCGGCCCGCGCGACGGCGTCGAAGGCACTCCGGTCCTCCGGATCGGTCAGGCAGGCGTACAGCCGGGTGCGGAGCGCGCGGGCCTCGTCGAGCGCGGCGGCGGCCTCGCCCGGGCTCCGCCGGGCCAGATCGAGCAGTCGCCGCACCGCCACGTCGTCGATCAGTCCCACGTGGCCGGCCCAGACCGCCAGGGTCGGGTAGCCGCGGAGCCACTCCGCCCCCGGCAGCGGTGGCTCGTGTCCCCAGCCGGCGAAGGTGTTGCAGAACTCCAACGCCGGATGCCCGCCGACGCTCCACGGCAGGCTCTCGCCACGCACGCGTACCTCGTAGACGGGCAGGTCGGGCCGGTCGAGCCGGTGGTCGGCACGGAGGATCCGCCGGTGCACCTCCCGCAGCCGCATCCCCGGCTCGACGCCGAGCTCGGCCACGAGCGTCCGCCGGGTCGTCCGGTACAGCTGTAGCGCCTCGGCCTGCCGGCCGGCCCGGTACAGCGCGGTCATCAGCGAGGCGACCAGCCGCTCCCGGGTCGGGTACCGGGTGACCATGGGGGTCAACTCGCTGATCACGCGAACCTGGTGGCCCAGCGCGAGCCGCGCCTCGGCCCTTAGCTCGACGCCGGTGAGCCGGAGCTCCTCGATCGGCCTGCCCAGCCGACCGCGCAGTTCGTCGTCGGCCGTGTCGGCGAGCAGCGGCCCCCGCCAGAGCCCCAGTGCCTCGTCGAGCAGACGTACGCGCTCGGCCGGATCAGCGGTGCCGCTCGCCTGGTGGACGAGACCGCTGAACTCCTCGACGTCGATCCGGTGCCCGTCGGGTTCCACGAGGTAGCCCTCACCGCGCGTGGTGATGCGGACCCGATGGGGCGCCAGCGACGCGCGGAGCCGGCCGATGTAGGTGTGCACGGCGCCGCGGGCCGAGGCGGGCGGTTGGCCGTGCCACAGCAGCTCGATGAGCCGGTCGGTGCTGACCAGGCGACCCGGGTCGAGCAGGAGAACGCCGAGGATGCACCGTTCCTGCCGGCGGCTGCCGAACTCGACGGGCCGGTCGTCCTGACGCGCTTCGAAGGGGCCGAGCAGTCGGAAGTCCATACCTGGTCAGACCATCTGGCCGCCGTGGACGGTTGCCGGTCCGGTGAGCGGCTGGTGATTTCCCGGGTACCGGCGGGCGGCTCGGCCGGGCCGGGCCGGGCGGCCGGGGCCGTGACGGTCAGGACGTGGTCAGTGGTGCCGACGACCCTGGTCCGGTCCGACCGTCCGAGAACAGATGGAGAGAACATGCGTTGGAGAACGAGTGTCGGAACGGTCCTGGCGGCTGCGATGTTCGTCGGGGGTGGGGCGACGGCGGCGTCCGCCGCTCCCGCCAACCCGCCGACCGTGCCGGCCGAGCCGGCGGCTGCGCCCGCCGGCGCGCCGGCCGTGCCGGCCGAACTGGCGGCCGCGCTCGCCGAGGCGAGCCGGCTCGGCGGCTGGGTGCCGGCGCCGCAGGAGCCGTTCGAACTGCCCGCCGGGGCGCGGTGCGACTTCGCCGTCCGCGTCCAGCCCGTGGTGGACGAGGTACGCAAGCTGGTGCTGGAGACCTATCCGGACGGCTCGCCGAAGCGGGAGATCTACACCGGCGCCCTGATCAGCGAGGTGAAGAACCTGGAGACCGGGGCCACCAGTTTCGCGGACGCCAGTGGTTCCGCGCTCGTCGTCCATGGCACGGACGGCTCGATGACCTGGTACGTGGTCGGGCCGGTGCTGCTCGGCTTCCGGGAGAACGCCGGCTCGCTGCCGCGCGGCCTGTGGCTGGTGGACGGGGTGTTCCGGGTCGAGTTCACCCCGACGTTCGAGAAGACCATCACGATGGTGCGCGGCACCACGCACGACGTCTGCACCGACGTGGACTGAGCCTGCCGCCCGGCCGGGTCCCGCCCGTCCGCCCGGCCGGGCGGGACCCGGCCCGGTTCACGGGGTACCGGGTGGGCGGACCGCCGTGCTCCTGCGGAAGGCCCGGCGGTACGCCGACGGCGACGTGCGCATGGCCCGGCCGAAGTGGTGGCGGTAGGTGACCGGGCTGTCGAACCCGACCGCCGTGGCGATCTCCTCGACCGGCGCGTCGGTGCCCTCCAGCAACGGCAGGCTGGCCCGGACCCGCTGGTCGACCAGCCAGCGGATCGGGCTGGTGCCGGTGGCCCGGGCGAAGTGCCGCAGATAGGTGCGCGGCGACATGTGCGCCTGCCGGGCCAGCCGGTCGACGGTGACCGGCTCCGCCAGGTGCGCCAGGGCCCAGGCGATGCTCCCGGCGATCCGGTCGTCGTCCGGGTCGACGGTCACCGGCGCCTCGATGAACTGGGCCTGACCGCCGTCGCGGTGCGGCGGGATCACCAGCCGGCGGGCGACCGCGTTGGCGATGGCCGCACCGTGGTCCCGGCGGACCAGGTGCACGCAGAGGTCCAGGCCGGCCGCGCTGCCGGCGCTGGTGAGCAGGTCACCGTCGTCGAGGTAGAGCACGTCCGGGTCCACCTCGACCCGTGGGTACCGGCGGGCCAGCAGGTCCGCGTACCGCCAGTGGGTGGTGGCCCGCCGGCCGTCCAGCAGCCCGGCGCCGGCCAGGGCGAACGCGCCGGAGCAGATGGACATGATCCGGGCGCCGGCCCGGTGCGCCCGGCGCAGCGCGGCGACCAGTTCCGGTGACGGGTCGACGGTGACGTCCGGCACCCCGGGCACGATCACCGTCGCGGCGCCGGCCAGCACGTCCAGCCCGTACGGGGTGTGCAGGCTGGCCCCGCCGACGACCGGCACCGGGCCGGGACGCTCGGCGCAGACGGTGAGCTGGTACCAGTCGACGTCGAACTCGGGCCGGGGCAGCCCGAACACCTCGGTGACGATGCCGGTCTCGAAGACCGACATCCCCGGGTACGCCAGCACGGCGACGCTGCGGTCGGCCGGAGCGCGCAGGGACATGGCGGGATGTTAGCGCTCGTCGTCGTTCCCGCCACTCGCCCGGCCGGCCCAGATCGCCGGAGGATCGTGGGCATGACGCAGACCTTCGCCGTACCGGCCGCCGAGCCGACGGTCGCCGCCGCCCACTTCCGCGCCCGGCTGACCTTCGAAACCGACGTCAGCGACGTGCACGCCGACCTGACCGCCGGGACGCCCGGTCTGGTGGTGGTCGACTCCCGGGGCGCCGCCGCCTGGGCCCAGGGGCACCTGCCCGGCGCGGTGCACCTGCCGACCGCCGAGATCGCCGGGCGGGCCACCGGCCTGGTGCCGGCCGGGTCCCGGGTGGTCACCTACTGCTGGGGCCCGGGCTGCAACGGCGCCACCCGGGCCGCGCTGGAGTTCGCCCGGCTCGGCTTCGCGGTCAAGGAACTGCTCGGCGGGTACGAGTACTGGGTGCGCGAGGGGTTGCCGGTGGTCACCGCGACGGGGTTGACCCGCCGCCCGGTCGACGACCTGACCGCGCCGCGGGCCACCGCCACCTGCGACTGCTGACCGCCGCCGGGCCGGTCACCCGTCGGCGTCGTCGGTGAGCTTCTCGCCCCGCCGCCGGAGCATGTTCAGCCCGGGGATGCCGGCCACGGCGAGCTTCAGGTCGCGGGTCACGTCGAGCAGGTCGTGCAGGTCCGGGCCGACCCGGTCCAGGGTGGCCAGGATGGGCAGGATGTCCGAGGTCAGGTGCTGCTTGAGTTTCGGCAGCTCGTCGATGAGCCGGATCGCGGCGGTCACCTCCTCGTGGCTGAGCTGCTCGACGAAGCGGTTCGCCATCGGCGCGGCCCGGCGCAGCGCCGGCTCGTACGCGGCCAGCAGCTCCGCGGCGGTGGCCGCCGCCTCCGCCGCGGTGCCCACCGTGGCTGTCGCCCGACCGGCCACCGAGTCGGCCTCGGCGACCACCGTGGCGGCCGTCCGGGCCACCTTGTCGGCCTCGTTGACCACCACCGTGGCCGCGGCGGCCACCTCGGTAGCGGTGTCGATCGCGGCGGTCGCGGCGGCGCTGATCACGGCGACCTCGCGGACCGCGGCCTCGGCGTCGGTGAGCACCCGGTCGGTACGGTCCAGCGTCTGCTCGATCCGGTCCACCACGCCGTTGATCCGCGCCAGCAGGGCCTCCACCCCGTCGAGCACCGCGAACGCGCGGACGGGCACGGCGGCGAACGACGCGGCCGAACCGAGAGCCTGGTCGAGGGCGGAGCGGGTGAGACCGACGACCGCGGCCGGCCGGGGGAGGGGAATCGCCATGGCACCAAGTGTGCGTCGTCGCCGCGACAACCGCCCGGCGTCAGCCGACCGGCCCGTGCTGCTCGACGGCCCGCTGCACGGCGCGGTAGATCTGGCCGAACCGCAGCGCGTCCGGCGTCCGCAGCAGCAGCTCCTCCCGCCCGTGGTGCTGCACCCAGAGCTCGTGTACCCGGTTGCCGCGCTCGTAGGAGCGGTCCAGCCAGCCGAGCGGTACCTCCAGGAACGGGGTCAGGGCCAGCGCGGCGACCGCGCACGCGGCCAGGATGACCAGCGCCAGCCGCCACTCGCCCCGGTTCTGCGCCGACCAGGCCAGCGAGAGCACGCAGACCACCGCGAGCAGCGGCGGCAGCGACAACAGCAGGACCAGCACGCCCCGGCCGAGCACCCGCCCCCGGACCGCCGCCGTGGTCCGTCCGCGGTCATGCCAGACGTACGTCAGGTCGGCGATCGCCACGGTATGGCCACCCGCCCGGATCGACTCGGAGGTCACCTGCACCGCGTCGTCCCGGTAATAGAGGGTCATCACTAAGCTCTAGCACTTCCCGGCAACGTGGCGCCCGTGCCGCCGTCCGCCGAACGGGCGCGGGTCGGGTAGCGTCCGGTCGGATGACCGAGCAGCAGCGCAACATCGAGGCGGTCCGCCGCTACCTGCGGACCTTCGTGACGAAGGACCTGGCCGAGGTACGCGCGGTGGTGGCCGAGGACGTGGCCATCCACGGCTCCGGCACCGCGGTGCGGGGCCGGCACTTCGTCGAGCAGGCGGTCGCCTCGCCCGGGCTGACCGTGCTCGACCAGGAGATCGTCGAACTCTTCGCCGCGGGTGACCGGGTCGTGGTCTCGCTGGCGCAGACCTACCGGCGGGACGCCACCGGCGCGACCGCTGTGCAGAGCGCCTGCAAGATGTACCGGCTGGCCGGTGGCGTCATCGTCCAGTTCTGGGGCGAGCAGGACCTGTTCGGCCTGTTGCGCGGGCTGGGCATGCTGCCGGACGGTCCGATCGAGTTCTGAGCGCTAACCGCGGCGGGCCGCCGCCGGCTGGCTGCGTTCCACCGCCCGCTGCACCGCGCGGTAGATCTGGCCGAAGCGCAGCGCGTCGCCGGTCCGCAGCAGCCGTACCGGGTGGCCGCGCCAGCGCGCCCAGAGCTCCAGCTGCCGGCTGCCCCGGGCGTACGAGCGGTCCAGGTGCTCGAAGAGGAAGTCGGCGACCGGCCCGACGGCGAGCCCGACCAGCACCGAGGCGCCGACGATCGCGATCGTGACGGTGGGCGAGCGGTCCAGCCAGAGCGCCAGCGCGATGCCGAGCGCGGCCGCGACCAGCGGCCCGGCCAGCGCCGCGCCGATCGCCCCCCGACCGGCCAGCACCCGCCAGGACCGGCTGCCACGCTGGTGCCACACCAGGCTGATCTCGGTGAGCGGAAACGTCCGGCCGTCCACCCGTACGGCGGTGGAGGTGACCTGGACCGACCTGTCGTCGTAGTACGTGATCATCGCTGGTCTCATCGCTGGACTCCCTGAGCGGGGCTGATACCAGACTACTTACCCCGCCGCCTCGCGCCGTAAGGTTGGCTCGCGACTTCGACGAGGAAGTGAGGGTGCGCGTGAGCGAGTTCGTGCGGCTGGAGACCAAGGACGGGATCGGCACCATCCGCCTGGAGCGGCCACCGATGAACGCGTTGAACACCCAGGTGCAGGAGGAGTTGCGCGCCGCCGCGACGGCGGCCACCGCCGACCCGGCTGTCCGCGCGGTCATCGTGTACGGCGGGGAGAAGGTCTTCGCCGCCGGCGCGGACATCAAGGAGATGGCCGACATGTCCTACGTGGACATGGCGGCGCGGGCGGCCGACCTGTCCAGCGCGCTCGGCGCGATCGCCCGGATCCCCAAGCCGGTCGTCGCGGCGATCACCGGCTACGCCCTCGGCGGCGGCTGCGAGCTGGCGCTGGCCTGCGACTGGCGGGTGGTGGCCGAAGAGGCCAAGCTCGGCCAGCCCGAGATCAAGCTCGGCATCATCCCCGGCGCGGGTGGCACCCAGCGGCTGGCCCGGCTGGTCGGCCCGGCCCGGGCCAAGGATCTGATCATGTCCGGCCGGATGGTCGACGCCCAGGAGGCGCTGCGGATCGGCCTGGCCGACCGGGTCGCCCCGGCCGCCGAGGTCTACGACACCGCTGTCGAGCTGGTGCGCCCGTACCTCACCGGCCCGGTGCAGGCGCTGCGCGCCGCGAAGCTCGCCGTCGACGGCGGCCTGGACATGGACCTCAACTCCGGCCTGGCCTGGGAGAGCCAGCTCTTCGCGGCGCTGTTCGCCACCGACGACCGGCGCGAGGGCATGGCCGCGTTCGTGGCGAAGCGCAAGCCGGACTTCACCGGCCGGTGACCCCCTGCGCCGGTGAACCGCCGCCGGCAGGCGGCGGTTCACATTCGGCCTACCGGCCAGTAGCGTGTGACTCCGGCCGGGCGACGAAGGGAAGCGGCATGACGGAGCGGATCGAAGGTCACGGCGGCGAGCTGGCGCTCGCGGCGCTGCGCGCGTACGGGGTGCGGGAGATGTTCACCCTCTCCGGCGGGCACGTCTTCCCGCTCTACGACGCCGCGCACAAGAACGACTTCCCGATCTACGACGTCCGGCACGAGCAGTCCGCCGTCTTCGCCGCCGAGGCGGTGGCCAAGCTCCAGCGTCGCCCCGGCCTGGCCGTGCTCACCGCCGGCCCCGGCGTCACCAACGGCATCTCGGGCCTGACCAGCGCGTACTTCAACGCCTCACCGGTGCTGGTGCTCGGCGGTCGGGCCCCGCAGTTCCGCTGGGGTTCCGGCAGCCTGCAGGAGATGGACCACCTGCCGCTGGTCGCCCCGGTCACCAAGCACGCCGAGACGGTGTTCAGCCCCGACGACATCCCGCGCGCGGTGACCGCGGCGCTGACCACCGCGCTCACCCCGCACCGCGGCCCGGTCTTCCTGGACTTCCCGCTGGAGGCGGTCTTCTCGGTCGCCGACGCGGAACTGCCCGCGCTGCCCGGCATCGCGCCCGTCGAAGCCGACCCGGACGAGGTGCGCACGGCGGCCGAGCTGATCGCGGCGGCGAGCCGCCCGGTGATCATCGCCGGCTCCGACGTCTACGCCGGCGACGCGGTCGACGCGCTGCGCGCCGCGGCCGAGGCGTTGCAGGTGCCGGTCTTCACCAACGGGATGGGCCGGGGCGCGCTGCCGCCGGAACACCCGCTCGCCTTCGCCAAGGCCCGCCGGGTGGCCCTCAAGGGCGCCGACGTGGTCGTGGTGATCGGCACCCCGCTGGACTTCCGGCTGAGCTTCGGCGACTTCGGCGACGCCACGGTGGTGCACATCGTCGACGCGCCGAGCCAGCGGGCCGGGCACGTGCAGCCGGCCGCCGCGCCCGCCGGTGACCTGCGGCTGATCCTCAGCGCGCTGGCCGAGCACCCCGGCGACCGGGCCGACCACGCCGGCTGGATCGCCGAGCTGCGCACCGCCGAGGACGCCGCGAAGGCCCGCGACGCCGAGGAGATGGCCGCCGAGACCGACCCGATCCGCCCGGCCCGGGTCTACGGCGAGCTGCGCAAGGTGCTCGCCCGTGACGCCATCACCATCGGCGACGGTGGCGACTTCGTCTCGTACGCCGGCCGCTACCTGGAGCCGGCGCAGCCCGGCACCTGGCTCGACCCCGGCCCGTACGGCTGCCTCGGCACCGGCATGGGCTACGCGATGGGCGCCCGGGTCAGCCACCCGGACCGGCAGATCTGCGTGCTGATGGGCGACGGCGCGGCCGGCTTCTCGCTGATGGACGTGGAGTCCCTCGCGCGGCAGCGGCTGCCGGTGGTGATCGTGGTCGGCAACAACGGCATCTGGGGGCTGGAGAAGCACCCGATGCGCGCCATGTACGGCTACGACGTCGCCGCCGACCTTCAGCCCGAGCTGCGCTACGACCAGGTGGTCGCGGCGCTCGGCGGCGCCGGCGAGACGGTCGCCAAGGCGGCCGACCTCGGGCCGGCCCTGCAGCGGGCCTTCGACGCCGGGGTGCCCTACCTGGTGAACGTGCTCACCGACCCGGCCGACGCGTACCCCCGCTCGTCGAACCTGGCCTGATCCACCGCCCGCCGCCGTCGCCGGGAGCCCGGTGACGGCGGCGGCCGCGCGTTCTCACCCGCGGCTGTTGGCCGGCGCTACGCCGGAGGGCGGTCCTCCTCGCCCTCGCGGCGGCGCAGGTCCTCCTCGCGCCGGCGCAGGTCCTCCTCCCAGCGGCGGAAGAGCTCGGAATCCTGCCGCCGGGAGCGCTCCTCGATCGAGCGCAGGAACTCGGGGTCGTCGTCGGGAGCGACCGGCCGGGCCGGCTTCCGCGAGGCGTTGCCGTTCCCCACCGGCCAGGCCGGCCGGGGGCGGGCGCCCGCGGTCTCCCGGCCGGCGACGAACCAGGCGATCGAGCCGAGCAGCGGGAAGAACAGGATGATCAGCACCCAGGCGATCCGGGGCAGGGCGCGGATCTCGCCCTCCTCGGCGGACAGGCAGCTGATCAGGGCGCAGACGGCGAGGACGATCTGCGCCAGGAAGAGGAGGACGTACAGCCGGGCCATGCGTCAATGATGGCGCACGGGCGCCGGTCACCACAGCCCGCGTAGCACCAGCGCGGTGCCGACCAGCGCGAATCCGGCGGTGGCCAGGGCGACCAGCGGTAGCGTCCGGCCGCCGGTGCGGGTCGGGCCGGCGGCGGCGGCCCGGGGCCAGCAGACGGTGACCGCCGCGCCCCAACCGAGCAGCGCCGCCCCGGCCAGCAGCGCGCCGACCAGGCCGGCGGGGAACGCGAGCCGGAGGGTCAGCAGCAGGACCACGGTCAGCGTCAGCGCGGTCCGCCGCCAGGCCAGCCGGGTCCGCTCGGGTTGCAGCCCGGGGTCACGCGCTCCGACCGGTCGGGCCGGCGGCCCCGCCGCGCCGGCCGGCGTCGGCGGCTCCGAGGGGTCGGGCGCCCGGTCGTCGGCGCTCACGAGTCGCCGAAGGCCCGGGCGAGCACAGCGGCCACCAGCAGCACCGCGCCGAGGCCGATGGTCAGGGCGAGCACCGCCGGGAAGCGGGAGGCGGGCAGTTCCTCGCCGAGCCGGATGGCCCGTTCGGTGCGCGCCCAGTGGTCGACGGCGTGGATGGCGACGGCGCCGCCGAGCAGCAGCAGCGCCACGGCGATCAGTTCGCGCAGGTGCGCCACCGGCAGCGGCGGCAGGAACTGCGCGGCGGCCAGCCCGCCGGCCACCAGCGCCAGCCCGGTGCGCAGCCACGCCAGGAAGGTCCGCTCGTTGGCCAGCGAGAACCGGTAGTCCGGGGTGCTGCCGACGGACCGCAACTCCCGCGGGTCGAACCACCGCCTGATCGACTGCCACACACCCCGATTATCCGTTGGCGGCCCGGCCTAGCCTGGACAGGTGACGGATCTTGATGTGACGACCCTGCGGAACGCGTACGACAACCAGCTGCGCGCCGCCGTGCCGGACCCGCTGCCGGCCGGGGTGACGGTGGAGCGGGACGGCCCCCTGGTGCGGATCCTCGGCCTCGACCACGGCGGTTTCCTCACCTACCGGGACCTCGGCGGGCTGACCGGCGCGGCGCTGGACGAGCTGATCGCCCGCCAGGTGGAGTTCTTCCGGCGCCGGGGCGAGCAGGTGGAGTGGAAGCTGCACGGCCACGACCAGCCCGCGGACCTGCCGGACCGGCTGCGCGCGGCCGGCTTCGTGCCGGAGGAGCTGGAGACCGTGGTGATCGGCCCGGCCGCGCCGCTCGCCGCCGCGCTGCCGGTGCTGCCCGAGGGCGTACGCCTGCGTGAGGTGACCGCCCGGGCGGACCTGGACCGGATCGTGGCGATGGAGGAGGAGGTCTGGCAGGCAGACCGGAGCCACCTGGCTGACGGGCTGGCCAAGGAGATCGCCGCCGACCCGCAGTCGATCACCGTGGTGGTGGCGGAGGCGGCGGACACGGTGGTCTGCGCGGGCTGGGTGCGGTACGTGCCGGACACCGGTTTCGCCACCCTGTGGGGCGGCTCGACGCTGCCGGGGTGGCGGGGGCGGGGCATCTACCGGGCGCTGGTCACCTACCGGGCCCGGCTGGCCGCCCAGCGCGGCCGGACCCTGCTGCAGGTGGACGCCTCGCCGGACAGCCGGCCGATCCTGGAGCGGCTCGGCCTCGTCCCGGTCACCACCACCACGCCGTACGTCTACACTCCGTGATCATGCAGCAGCGGTTGACGGCCGAGGAGCTACTCACCCTCAAGACCGGCGCGTTCGGCGCGGTCTTCCTGGTCTCGAACGCCGATCCCGGCATGCTGGCGCTGTTCCGGGAGAGCTTCGCCGCCTCCGGGGCGATGTCGGGCGCCAGCGGCGTGGTGAAGGAGGCGCTGACCACCGGTCCGCTGCCGAAGCTACCCCGGGACTCGGCGCTGGAGGTCGAGTCGGTGGTGCTGCCGGCGCTGGGCCGGGCGATGGGGATCCTGCGCGAGAAGGCCCCGCAGGACGTGTCGGTCTACCGCTCGGTGGTGCTGGCCGCCGCGGACCGGGTGGCCCAGGCCCACCGGGGTGTCGCGCCGGCCGAGGCGGCGGTCATCGACCGGATCAGGGACGCGCTGGACGAGCCGGCCTGAGCGGGCCGGCGGACGGCGCCGAAGACCAGAGCGCCCGGACGGCCGCCCGCACACAGCGGTCGCGGATCCGGCCGCAGGCGCAGCGGTACGACTCGGGCAGCGTCCGCCGGCAGCCGAGCCGGGTCGCAGCCGTCCGCCCCGGCACGCGCTGTCCTGGCATGTCCCGATACCTCCCAATTTGCCAGCTTACCCGGCTCCGGGGCGGTCGGTGAGCTGTGTCACTCTGAGTGGCCGGAGGTGCGATGCTACTGGCAGGTAACATGGCGTCGTGGGCAACCGCACAGCAGCCCGCGGTTGACCGGCGTCACCCGACGCGCGAGGCTGCGCCCCAGACCGGGCGAGCGATCGCTACACCAAACAGGAGGGTCGTCGAAGCGCGATGAACATCGTCGTACTCGTCAAGCAGGTGCCCGACTCGGGCGCGGACCGCAACCTGCGTACTGACGACAACACCGTCGACCGCGGTTCGGCGAACAACGTCATCAACGAGATGGACGAGTACGCCATCGAAGAGGCGTTGAAGATCAAGGAGGCGCACGGCGGCGAGGTCACCATCTTGACCATGGGTCCGGGCGGGGCGACCGAGTCGATCCGCAAGGCGCTCTCGATGGGGCCGGACAAGGCCGTGCACGTGGTCGACGACGCGCTGCACGGGTCCTGCGCCGTGGCGACCTCGAAGGTGCTCGCCGCCGCGCTGGGCACCCTCAACGCCGACCTGGTCATCTGCGGCGCCGAGTCCACCGACGGCCGGGTCCAGGTGCTGCCGCACATGATCGCCGAGCGGCTGGGCGTCGCGGCGCTGACCGGCGCCCGCAAGCTCACCGTCGACGGCGGCACGCTCACCGTCGAGCGGCAGACCGAGGAGGGCTACGAGGTGGTCACCGCCTCGACCCCGGCCGTTGTCTCCGTCTGGGACACCATCAACGAGCCGCGCTACCCGTCCTTCAAGGGCATCATGGCCGCCAAGAAGAAGCCGGTGCAGACGCTCTCCCTCGGTGACCTCGGGGTCGCCCCGGCCGAGGTGGGCTTCGACGGCGCGACCAGCGCCGTGCTGGAGCACAGCAAGCGGCCGCCGCGCTCCGGCGGCGCCAAGATCACCGACGAGGGCGAGGGCGGCGTCAAGCTGGTCGAGTTCCTCGCCACCGAGAAGTTCGTGTGAGGGGTCCGGACATGTCTGAGGTTCTCGTCGTCGTCGAAGCCACCCGGGAATTCGGCGTCAAGAAGGTCACCCTGGAGATGCTCACCCTCGCCCGCGAGCTGGGCACGCCCAGCGCGGTGGTGCTCGGCGGCGCCGGCGCGGCCGAGGCGCTGAGCGCCAAGCTGGGCGAGTACGGCGCGGCGAAGATCTACGCCGCGGAGAGCGAGGAGATCGACGGCTACCTGGTGGCGCCCAAGGCCACCGTGCTGGCCGAGCTGGTCAAGCGGGTCGAGCCCGCGGCCGTGCTGCTCGCCTCCTCCCAGGAGGGCAAGGAGATCGCCGCCCGGCTGGCGGTCAAGCTGGACAACGGCATCCTGACCGACGTGGTCGCGCTGGACGCCGACGGCACCGCCACCCAGGTGGCCTTCGCCGGCTCCACCATCGTGAAGTCCAAGGTCACCCGCGGCCTGCCGCTGGTCACCCTCCGGCCGAACTCGGTCAACCCGGTGCCGGCCGCCGCCACCCCGGCGGTCGAGCAGCTCACCGTCACCGTGGCCGACACCGACAAGCTGGCCAAGGTGGTGGACCGGGTCGCCGAGCAGAAGGGCTCGCGTCCCGAGCTGACCGAGGCGTCCGTGGTCGTCTCCGGTGGCCGCGGCGTCGGCAACGCCGACAACTTCAAGCTGGTCGAGGAGCTGGCCGACCTGCTCGGCGGCGCGGTCGGCGCGTCCCGGGCGGCGGTGGACTCCGGCTTCTACCCGCACCAGTTCCAGGTGGGCCAGACCGGCAAGACGGTCTCCCCGCAGCTCTACATCGCGCTGGGCATCTCCGGCGCGATCCAGCACCGGGCCGGCATGCAGACCTCGAAGACCATCGTCGCGGTCAACAAGGACGGCGAGGCGCCGATCTTCGAGCTGGCCGACTTCGGCGTGGTGGGCGACCTGTTCAAGGTGGTCCCGCAGGCCGCGGAGGAGATCCGCAAGCGCAAGTGAGCTGAGGCTCGAGCAAGGGAAGGCCGGAACCGCGCCGCGGTTCCGGCCTTCCGCGTTCCGGTCCCGACCCTCCACGTTCCCGGGAACGACCCGCGGCGTAGCCGGAACTGGGACCATCGGGGGAGCACCCCCGCGCACCCCCGCCCGCCGATGGACGAAGGAGCGCGACATGCCCGCCCCCAGGCCCGAGGGTGACCACCACGCCCTGGCCGCGCACGAGGTCGTGCTGCTGCTCGGGACGGACGTCGAACACGGGCTGACCGAGGCGGACGCGGCCGACCGGCTCCGCCGGTTCGGGCCGAACCTGCTGCCTCGGGCCACCCAGGGCGGGGTGTTCCGGCGGCTGCTGCGGCAGTTCCACAACCCGCTCATCTACGTGCTGATCGCCGCCGGCGTGGTCACCCTGCTGCTCGCCGAGTACGTCGACTCCGCCGTGATCTTCGGGGTGGTGGTGGTCAACGCGGTGGTCGGCTTCCTTCAGGAGTCCCGGGCCGAGGCGGCCCTCGACGCGTTGCGGGCGATGGTGCGTACCGAAGCGCGGCTGGTGCGCGGCGGGCGCCAGCGGCGGGTGCCCTCCACCGAGGTGGTCCCCGGTGACCTGGTGCTGGTCGAGGCCGGCGAGAAGGTCCCCGCCGACCTGCGGCTGGTGCACGCCGCCGAGCTGCGCGCGGACGAGTCGGCGCTGACCGGCGAGTCGCTGCCGGTCCGCAAGGACGAGCTGGTCGTACCGGCCGAGACGCCGGTGGCCGACCGCCGCAACCTGCTCTACTCCGGCACCCTGCTCACCGGCGGCTCGGCGGCCGGCGTCGTGGTGGCCACCGGGGCGGAGACCGAGCTGGGCCGGATCCACCGGCTGGTCGGCGGCGCGCGGGTGCTGGACACCCCGCTGACCGTGCAGCTGGCCCGGTTCAGCCGGCTGCTCACCGTGGCGATCCTGGTGCTGGCCGCGGTGACCTTCGGCATCGGCCTGCTGCGCGGCCAGGACGCCGGCCAGACCTTCACCGCCGCGGTCGCGCTGGCCGTGGGCGCGATCCCGGAGGGGCTGCCCGCCGCGGTGACCATCACACTGGCCATCGGGGTGTCCCGGATGGCCCGCCGGCGGGCCGTGGTCCGGCGCCTGCCGGCCGTGGAGACGCTCGGCAGCACGACGGTGATCTGCACCGACAAGACCGGCACGCTGACCGAGAATCAGATGACGGTCCAGCTGCTCTGGACGCCAGAGGGCCGCTACGAGGTCTCCGGCGCCGGCTACACCCCGACGGGTGAGATCCGGGACGCCGAGGGTGGCCCGGCCCCGACCGGGGCGGGGGCGTTGCGCTGGTCCCTGCTGGCCGGGGTGGCGTGCAACGACGCCCGGCTGGACGAGCAGGACGGCCGCTGGGCGGTGCTGGGCGACCCCACCGAGGGGGCCATGCTGGTGGTGGGCGCCAAGGTGGGGCTGAGCCGGCACCGGGTCGCCGAGGAACTGCCCCGGCTGGCCACCGTCCCGTTCACCTCCGAGCGGCAGTACATGGCCACCCTGCACGACCGGCGCGAGGACGGCCGGGTGGTGCTGGTGAAGGGGGCGGTCGAGCGGGTGGTCGAGTGGTCCACCGCGGCGCTGCGCGAGGACGGCTCGACCGGCCCGCTGGACGTCGAGGCCGTGCTGGCCGCCGCGCACGAGCTGGCCGCCGACGGGCTGCGGGTGCTGGCCACCGGGATGCGCCCGGTCGGCCCGGACGACGGGCTGGTGGCGGAGGAACTGCCCGGCACGCTGGTGTTCACCGGCCTGCAGGCGATGCTCGACCCGCCCCGGGCCGCCGCCGCGGCCGCGGTGCGGTCGTGTCAGCGGGCGGGCGTGGCGGTGAAGATGATCACCGGGGACCATCGCGCCACCGCGACCGCCATCGCCGGCCGGCTCGGCCTGCTCCCGGGCGCGCCCGGCCCGGGTGACGTGCTCACCGGGACGGACCTGGCGACGTTGCCGGCGGCCGAGCTGCCCGCCGCGGTACGCCAGGCGTCGGTCTTCGCCCGGGTCTCGCCGGAACAGAAGCTGCGGCTGGTGGAGGCGCTGCAGGCCGCCGGCCAGGTGGTGGCGATGACCGGCGACGGGGTCAACGACGCCCCGGCGTTGCGGCAGGCCAACATCGGGGTGGCCATGGGGCGCAGCGGCACCGAGGTGGCCAAGGAGGCCTCCGACATCGTGCTCACCGACGACGACTTCGCCACCATCGAGTCGGCGGTCGAGGAGGGGCGCGGCGTCTTCGCCAACCTGACCAAGTTCATCACCTGGACGCTGCCCACCAACGCCGCCGAGGGCATGGTCATCCTGGTGGCGGTCGTGCTCGGCACGGTGCTGCCGATCCTGCCCAGCCAGATCCTGTGGATCAACATGACCACCGCCGTGGCGCTCGGCCTGACGCTGGCCTTCGAGCCGAAGGAACCGGGGATCATGGACCGCCCGCCGCGCGACCCGAAACAGCCGCTGCTGACCGCCGCGCTGGTGGTCCGCGTCCTGCTGGTCTCCGCGCTGCTGGTGGTCGGCGCCTGGGGGCTGTTCGAGTGGGAGCTGAACGCCGGGTCGGAGCTGGCGCAGGCGCGCACCGCGGCGGTGAACCTGTTCGTCGTCGTGATGGCCGGCTACCTGTTCAGTTGCCGCTCGCTGACCCGGTCGCCGTGGCGGCTCGGCCTGTTCAGCAACCGCTGGCTGATCGTCGGTGTGCTGGCACAGGCCCTCGCCCAGCTGGCGCTGACCTACCTGCCGGTGCTCAACGACCTGTTCCGGACCGCCCCGATCAGCGGGACGGCGTGGCTGCGGATCTTCGGCATCGCCGCGCTGGTCTCCGCCGTCGTGGCGCTCGACAAGCGGTTCGGCTGGTTCGGCCGCCGGTTGGGCTGAGCCGAGCGGGACCGGCGGTGGGGAGCTGATCGGCGGGCCGGGGAGCTGAGCCGGCCCGCCGATCAGCCCGTCAGGGTGCCCCTCGACAGGCTCTCGCCGGAGTGGGCGGTGTTGTTGTCGAACCGCTCGGCGGAAACGTCGACAACCGAGTATGCCTGAAGGTCGACGTTCGGTGGCAACGGGAGTAGCTCGTCCGCCGGGTCACCGAGCACACCGACCGAGAACATCTCCATGGTCCGTGGGTTGATGAGCCAGACCTCGTAGTACCCCGGGGCCGCCGGGAGATTCGCCACGTGCAGGTGCAGCCGCCGGTTGTCGAACACCCGGGCCTCGCCGGCGGCGTCCGGCGGTACCGCGACAACATCGTCGTCACGGCCGTGCCCGAGCGTTCGCTGGCCGCCCGGGGCACCGGGGCGGGGAGTGCGCCCTCCCTGCCCCGGTGCCGGCCGGCCTCCGGCGTCCGGCCGATCCGTCGGCGGTCGTAGGCTGAGTCGTGATGGCTTACCTGGATCACGCCGCGACCACGCCGATGCTCGACGAGGCACTGGAGGCGTACGTCACCACCGCCCGCGAGGTGGGCAACGCGTCCTCCCTGCACGCGGCGGGTCGTCGTGCCCGTCGCCGGGTGGAGGAGTCGAGGGAGCGGGTGGCCGCCGCGCTCGGTGCCCGGCCGTCCGAGGTGATCTTCACCGGTGGCGGCACGGAGAGCGACAACCTTGCGGTCAAGGGCATCTTCTGGGCTCGCCGGGGCGCCGACACGCGGCGGAACCGGGTGGTCTCCAGCGCCGTCGAGCACCACGCGGTGCTCGACGCGGTCGACTGGCTCGCCGGGCACGAGGGCGCCGACGTGGGTTGGCTGCCGGTCGACGAGGCGGGCCGGCTCACCCCCGACGCGCTCCGTGCTGAGTTGGCCGAGCACGGCGACCGGGTGGCCGTGGTCACCGCGATGTGGGCGAACAACGAGGTCGGCACGGTGCAGCCGGTCAGCGAACTGGCCGGCGTCGCCGCCGAGTACGGTGTGCCGTTCCACACCGACGCCATCCAGGCGGTCGGCCAGGTGCCGGTCGACTTCGCCGCCAGCGGGGTCGCCGCGCTGACCGTCACCGGGCACAAGCTCGGCGGGCCGGCCGGGGTGGGTGCCCTGCTGCTCGCCCGGGACGTGCCGGCCACCCCGCTGCTGCACGGCGGCGGCCAGGAGCGCGATGTCCGCTCCGGCACCCTGGACACCGCGGGCATCGTGGCCTTCGCGGTCGCCGTGGAAGCGACGGTGAAGGGCCAGCAGGATTACGCGGCCCGGGTGGCCGCCCTCCGCGACGACCTGGTGGAGCGGGTCCGGCAGGCGGTGCCCGAGGTGGTCTTCAACGGCGACCCGGCCGGCCGGCTGCCCGGCAACGCGCACTTCTCCTTCCCGGGCTGCGAGGGTGACGCCCTGCTGCTCCTGCTGGACGCCCAGGGGATCGCCTGCTCGACCGGGTCGGCCTGCTCGGCCGGGGTGGCCCAGCCCTCGCACGTGCTGCTTGCGATGGGCGCCGACGACGACCGGGCCCGCTCCTCGCTGCGCTTCACCCTCGGCCACACCAGCACCTCGGCCGACGTCGACGCCCTGATCGCCGCTCTCCCCGCCGCCGTCGACCGCGCCCGCCGGACCGCCGCCAACACCCTCACCGGCTC
>NZ_QGSW01000336.1:0-24576 GCF_003176715.1 Micromonospora sp. S4605 | reverse complement strand
CCCCGCCCCCCGTACGCCCCGACCAGCCGGCGGATCGCGGCCGGGAAGAGCAGCGAGTCGCCCCGGGCGACCACCCGGACCGCCTCCACCACCTCGGCCGGCCGGGCCCGCTTGAGCAGGAAGCCGCTCGCCCCGGCGCGCAGCGCGTCGTAGACGTACTCGTCGTTCTCGAAAGTGGTGACCACCAGCACCCGGGGCGGGTCGGCGGACGCGGCGAGCAGCGAGCGGGTGGCCTGGATGCCGTCGATGCCCGGCATCCGCACGTCCATCAGCACCACCCGGGGCCGGTGCCGGGCGACCAGCGGCAGCACCTCGGCGCCGTCCGTGGCCTCGGCGAGCACCCGCAGGTCGGGCTGGGCGTCCAGGATCGCCCGCAGGCCGATCCGGACCAGCTCGTCGTCGTCGACGATCAGCACCCCGGTCAGCTCGCCGTCGGTGGTTTGCCCGGTCATCGCGTTCCCTCCAGCGGCAGTCGCACCCGGATCCGCCAGCGGTCGCCGTCCGGCCCGGCGGTCAGCCGGCCGCCGAGCAGCAGCACCCGCTCCCGCATCCCGTCCAGGCCGCGCCCGCCGCGTCGCGGGTCGGCCGGCACGTCACCGGCCAGCTCGTTCACCAACTCCAGCTCCAGCGCCTCGGGGCGCACGTCGAGCCGCAGCGTCACCGGCCCCCGACCGTACCGGGCGGCGTTGGTGAGCCCCTCCTGCACGATCCGGTAGCCCTCCCGGGACACCACCGCCGGCAGGTCGGCCGGATCCCCGGCGCACCGCGCGTCGACCGCCAGCCCGGCCGCCCGGGTGTCCGCGACCAGCCGGTCCAGGTCGGCGAGCGTACGCTGCGGCGCCGGGCCGGCCCGACCGGCCTCGCTGTCCCGGAGCAGACCGAGCACGTGGTCCAGGTCCTCGGTCGCGGCCCGGGCGGTCTCCTCGATCGCGGTCAACGCCCGCCGGACGAACTCCGGATCCCGGTCCAGCACCTCCCGGGCCGCGCCGGCCTGCAGGGTGGCCACGGTCAGCGCGTGGCCGACCGAGTCGTGCAGTTCCCGGGCCAGCCGGTTGCGCTCGGCGAGCCGGGTGGCCCGGGCCTCCAGCGCGGCGATCCGTTCCGCCGGGGCGGGGCCGAGCAGCACCGGCGCCATCGACGCGGCCAGCGCGCCCAGGCCGGCGACCGCGTAGCCGAGCGCCACCAGCATCACCACCCCGATGAGGGTCAGCCAGCCGGTGTCCCGCCCGTCCAGCGGGCCGAAGCTCTCCCGGCTGAGCTGGTCGGTGCCGAGCCCGAACTGCTGGGCGATGAAGGCCAGCGCCATCGGCAGCGCGCTGATCAGCGCGAACATCACCAGGCCGCCGATGATCAGGTGGGTGGCGATCCAGAGCGCGGAGCGCAGCCGGGTCTCCCGGTCGGCCCGGTGCCCGGGCGTCGGGTCGGGCAGCGCGACGCCGAGCAGCGCCCGGGCCGCGGCGATCTCCAGCGCCCGGCTGCCGTCGAGGAAGAGCGGCACCACGGCGATCGCCGCCGCCACCACCAGCAGCCCGAGCACCAGCGCCCGGTGCACCTCCGGCTGGCCGAGCAGCTGCGCGAAGACCACCACGAGGAGCACGTACGGCAGCACGAGCACCCCGCCCAGCAGGAGGAACACGCCGCGTCGCCAGGTGCTGCCGGCGACCAGCGGGGCCAGGGCCGCCCGGGGAGTCATCCGCCCATTCTGCCGGCGTCAGCCGACCGGGCGACTCCCCCGCGCCGGGGAGATCGTCAGCGGTGCTCGCGCACGTAGCGCTCCGGGTCCTTGTCCCGGAACGGCAGGTTGCGGCCGTTCTTGTGTTCGCCGTAGAAGGTCAGCCAGCGCCGGCCCAACTCGGCGCGTAGTTCGGTGCCGGCGTGCCGGCGGAAGTCCGGCAGCGCCTCGTCCTCCTCCTCGGCGAGGTGCTCGCTGTTCTCCCGGCGGGCCTGCCAGACCGCCGCCCACCACTGCTCGGAGCCGACCGGGTGCAGCTTCGACTCGGCGATGGCGTCGCGGATCTTGTTGTGGTCGCCGACCGCGTCCGCCGTCTCGGCCTCGCCGTCGTCGCCGTGCCGGGCCAGGTGCGGGTAGAGGATCGCCTCCTCGGCCTCGGCGTGGATGTCCAGATGCAGCGCGAGCGCCTCCCAGATCGCCAGCAGTTCCTGCTCGTCGCGGGCGTCGTCGAGGCGGGCGAAGCCGCGCCGGAACGCGGCGTGGTCGTCGAGGATCAGCGCGGTGATGTCGTCCAACTGGTCATTCCCCCGTTCGGATGTCGGCCGGCGACCCTCGGCGCCGAGGGCGCGACCCGTGCTGGTCAACTCCCCGGCTCCCGGCCGGGTGACGCGCTCCGCGCCGCGCCGGCCGGGTGCGTCCCACCCGGCGACTAGGCTCATGATCGTGACCTACCTCGCCGCGGACGACCGCTACGACACGATGACCTACCGGCGCAGCGGGCGCAGTGGCCTGCGGCTGCCCGCCATCTCCCTCGGCCTGTGGCACAACTTCGGGCCCGACCGGCCCTTCGAGCGGCAGCGGGACATCGTCCGGCGCGCCTTCGACCTCGGCATCACCCACTTCGACCTGGCCAACAACTACGGCCCGCCGCCCGGTGCGGCCGAGGAGAACTTCGGCCGGCTGCTCGCCACCGACCTGGCGCCCTACCGGGACGAACTGGTCATCTCCAGCAAGGCCGGCTATCTGATGTGGCCCGGCCCGTACGGCGAGTGGGGCTCCCGCAAGTACCTGATCTCCTCGCTCGACCAGTCGCTGCGCCGGATGGGGCTGGACTACGTCGACGTCTTCTACTCGCACCGCTTCGACCCGGACACACCGCTGGAGGAGACGATGGGTGCGCTCGACGCCATCGTCCGCTCCGGCAAGGCCCTCTACATCGGCGTCTCGAACTACAACTCGGAGCAGACCGAGCGCGCCGCGGCCATCCTGCGCGACCTGGGCACGCCCCTGCTGATCAACCAGCCGGCCTACTCGATGCTCAACCGGTGGACCGAGTCCGACGGCCTGCTCGACACCCTGGAGCGGGTGGGCGCCGGCTGCATCGCGTACAGCCCACTGGCGCAGGGCCTGCTCACCGACCGCTACCTCGGCGGGATTCCGGCGGACTCGCGGGTGCGCACCAGCGTCTTCCTCAACGAGAGCGACCTGGACGAGCAGCGGATGGCGACCATCCGGGCGCTCGGCACGATCGCCGACCGGCGGAACCAGTCGCTGGCTCAGCTCGCGCTCGCCTGGGCGCTGCGCGACCCGCGGATGACCAGCCTGATCATCGGGGCGAGCAGCGTGCCGCAGTTGGAGGCGAACGTCGCCGCGCTGGGCAACCTGGACTTCACCGCCGAGGAGCTGGCCGAGATCGACCGGCACCTGGGCTGAGCGTCACCAGGTGCGGGACCGGTTCGCCCGGTGGCTGCGCACCTCGCAGGGCCGGCCGACCGGGGCCCGGCCGTCGCGGCGTAACCGCGTCCCGGCCACGGTGAGCAGCAGCACGGCGAGCGCGACGGCGGCGCCGGCCAGCAGTGGCCGGCCGCCGGTTGGGCCGTCCCGCACCGAGGCCACCGCCACGCCCGGCTCGCTCGCCGCCGGTTCCGCCGGCCCCGCGCCGGCCGGTCCCGTCCCGGCGGTACGCGACGGCGCGGCCGGGCTCGCGGCGTCCCGGTCCCCGACGGCTCCGCCGAATCCGGCGGTGCCGGCCGGCGGCCGGAGGTCGACGTCCGAGCAGGAGTAGTAGGTGTCCGGGGTGTCGGAGTTCTGCCAGATCGTGTAGATCAGCTGCCGGCCGGTCCGATCCGCCGGCAGCCGCCCCCGCAGCTGGTACGCCCCGTCGCGCACCGGCGGGTCGGTCACCCGCAGGAACGGCACCCTCTCCAGGTCGTCCCAGGTCAGCGGGGCGGTGGGGGCGTAATCCGGCCGGGTCAGGTAGAGCCGGAAGGTGCCCCGGTGCGGGATGGTGGTGCGGTAGCGGAAGGTGAACCGGGCGCCGGCGGTCAGCTCGGTGGCCGGCCAGTCGGTACGCGCCAGGTCCAGCCCCCGGTAGGCCGACAGCCCGCCGCTGCACAACTCCCCGTCGGGGATCCGCTCCCGGTCGCGCCCGTTCACCGCCGCCACCCGGACGTTGTCCCACTCGCGCACGGCGGCGCCCGCCTCGACCGCCGCCCGGCAGGCCGCGGTGGCCGCGTACCGGCTCTCGGGGGCGCAGGCCGCCGCGCGGCTGAGCGGATCGGTCGGCGCGCCGTGCCCGGCGGCGGGCGCGGCGGTGACCGGCACGGTCGCGACGGCGACCAGCACGGCGGCGGCGGCGCGGCGAACGGTCATGGCTTCGACCTCCCGCGCACTGGTACGCGCGCCGGCCGGCAAAGGTTCGATGGCCGGCCCGGCCGCCCGCGGGAATCGCGACACCGGCCGGGGCGTTCCCACCACCGGAACCGCACGACCGAGAAGAGGCAGACATGAAGGTACGCAGCTCGTTGCGGGCGCTGAAGCAGAAGCCGGGTTCGGTGGTGGTCCGCCGCCGTGGCCGGGTGGTCGTGGTGAACCGCGCCAACCCGCAGTGGAAGAGCCGCCAGGGCTGATCCGCCGGCCGGGCGCCGTCACCGGCGCCCGGCGTCGCGGTCAGCGCTGGATGGACTTGGTCTCCAGGAACTCCTCGAGACCGTGGCGGCCGAACTCCCGGCCGTTGCCCGACTGCTTGTAGCCGCCGAACGGGGCGAGCGGGTTCCACTGGCCGCCGTTGACGTCCACCTGGCCGGCGCGCAGCCGCCGGGCGACCGACAGGGCGTGCTCGGGCTCGCCGAACACGCCGCTGGTCAGCCCGTACGGCGTGCCGTTGGCGATCTCGATCGCCTCGTCCTCGTCCCGGTAGGGGATGATCGTCAGCACCGGGCCGAAGATCTCCTCCTGAGCGATGACGGACTTCGGGTCGACGTTCGCGAAGACCGTCGGCCGGACGTAGGCGCCCCGCTCCAGCCCCGCCGGCCGCCCGGGGCCGCCGTGGACGAGTTCCGCGCCGTCGGCGATGCCGCGCGCGATGTAGCCGTCGACCTTCTCCCGGTGCGCCTCGGAGGCCATCGGGCCGATCCTGGTCGTCTCGTCGGTCGGCTCGCCCACGGTGTACTGCGCGACGGCCGCGACCGCCAACCGCACCACCTCGTCGTGCCGTGACGCCGGAACCAGCATCCGCGGCCACGCCCCGCAGACCTGGCCGCCGTTGGCGAACGCCATCATCACCCCCTTTTCCACCGCCCGGGGCAGGTCGGCGTCGTCGAGGATCACGCTGGCGCCCTTGCCGCCGAGTTCGAGCGCGACCCGTTTGACCGTTCCGGCGGCGACCGCGGAGATCCGCCGGCCGGCCCGGGTGGAACCGGTGAACGAGATCATGTCGATGCCCGGATGCGCCGAGATCGCCTCGCCGACGACCGGTCCCGTGCCGTACACGACGTTGAAAACCCCGGCCGGCAGGCCCGCCTCGACGGTGACCTCGGCGAGGATCCGCGCGGTCAACGGCGCGACCTCGCTCGGCTTGAACACCATGGTGTTCCCCGCGATCAGGGCGGGCGCCAGCTTCGACGCGATCTGCTGCAGCGGGAAGTTCCACGGGGTGATCGCGCCGACCACGCCGATCGGCTCGCGGACCACGAGCGAGTTGCCGAACTGCTCGGTCCAGGCGAAGTCCTCGGCCAGCGCGGCGAAGGACTCCGCGACCATGACCGGGAAGCCGACCTGAGCGGTCCGGGACAGGGTGATCGGGGCGCCCATCTCGGCGGTGATCGTCTCGGCGATCTCCTCGCCGCGCGCCCGCAGGCCCGTGCCGATGCGCCGCACGACGGCGGCGCGTTCGGCCGGTAGGGTCGCGGCCCAGCCGGGGAAGGCGGCCCGGGCGGCGGTGACGGCGCGGTCGACGTCGTCGGCGGTGCCGGCCGGCACCTGGGCGACGATCTCCCCGGTGGCCGGGTTCAGGACGGTCATGGTGCCGGTGGCGGGAATGACGGCACCGTCGACCCAGTGGCCGGTTGCGGTGGGTGTTGGTTCGGTCATGGCTCCGAGTGTTGGCGGGTGCCGTCAGCGCAACCAGGGACAGCCGATCCGTGGCTGAGACCGCCGATTTCGGGGTGTCGATCCCCGGACAACCAGGGCCTGGCTGTTCGTCGACCCCGGTGTGATCCTCGCCCCGGAAGCACCAGGTACCGGCGAACTGTTGTGCCGGACGCGACCGTGCCCGGTGGGCAGGACGCCGGATCGGAATCGGCGGTAGGAACGGGAGGAAGTGTCATGGACCGGGCTCGGTTGGCCGAGTTCCTCCGGACCCGACGCGAGGCGTTGCAGCCCGAGGATGTCGGCCTGCCCCGCGGGCCTCGGCGGCGCACCCGCGGCCTGCGCCGCGAGGAGGTCGCCGCGCTGAGCGCCATGTCGACCGACTACTACAGCCGGATCGAACAGCAACGCGGCCCCCACCCCTCCGAGCAGATGCTCGCCGCGATCGCCCGTGGTCTGCGCCTCTCCCTGGCCGAGCGGGACCACCTGTTCCAGCTCGGCGGCCATCCCGCGCCCCGGCGGATCCCCCGTACCGACCACATCAACCCGGGCATGATGCGGATCTTCGACGGCCTGACGGACTCCGCCGCACAGGTGGTGAGCCACCTCGGCGAGACCCTGCTGCAGACCCGGCTGGCCACTGCCCTGCTCGGCGACCAGACCCGCTACACCGGCCTCGCGCGCAGCCTGCACTACCGGTGGTTCACCGACCCCGAGTCCCGGCGTACCCACCCGGAGGAGGACCACCCCGCGCACAGCCGCCTCATCGCGGCCGACCTGCACCGCGCGTACACCCGCGACGGCCGGGACTCGCGGGCCGGTGAAATCGTCGACGCGCTCCTCGCCGCCGGCGGAGAATTCGCCGCCATCTGGCGCGAGCATCCGGTGACCGGCCCCTACTGCACGACCGAACGCATCCTGCACCCCCAGGTCGGACTGCTCGAACTGCACTGCCAGATCCTGCTCGACCCCGACCACTCCCAGGCGTTGCAGGTCTTCACCGCCACCCCGGGCAGTGAGACGCACGAGAAGCTGCGGCTCCTCGACGTCGTCGCCGGCCAGGGGCTCTGACCGACCCGCCGGGGCGGGCGGCCGGCGATCCGGGCCGCGCCGCGGTGGGGACAATGGAGCCATGCCGCTCAGCCAGCACGAGGTCGCCCTGTTCGAGGATTCCAGGGCCCGCCTGGAGGCGATCGCCTATCGCCTGCTCGGCTCGGCGAGCGACGCCGAGGACGCGGTCCAGGACACCTTCCTGCGCTGGCAGGCCGCCGACCGGGAGCGCGTCGAGACGCCCGAGGCGTGGCTGACGAAGGTGCTCACCAACCTGTGCCTCAACCAGCTCACCTCGGCGCGGGCCCGGCGGGAGACCTATGTCGGCATGTGGCTGCCCGAGCCGGTGCTCGCCGGGGACCGGATGCTCGGCCCGGTCGACACCGCCGAGCAGCGCGAATCGGTCTCGATGGCGGTGCTCACCCTCCTGGAGCGGCTCTCGCCCAACGAGCGGGCGGTGTACGTGCTGCGCGAGGCCTTCGGCTACCCGCACGGCGAGATCGCCGAGATCCTCGAGATCACCGAGTCGAACTGCCAGCAGATCTACCGGCGCGCCAAGCAGCACGTCGCCGCCGCCGACCGGACCCGCGCGGAGGTCGACGCAGCCGCCGCGCGCCGGGTCGTCGAGGAGTTCCTCGCCGCGGCCACCAGCGGCGAGACCGAGCGGCTGGTCAGGCTGCTGACCGACGACGCGCTGAGCGTCGGCGACGGCGGCGGCAAGATCCCGGCCGGCACCAAGCCGATCATCGGTGCGCTGGCGGTGGCGAGGTTCCTGCGCGGCCTGCTCAAGCCCACCGAGGTCAAGCGGAACGTGGTGGGCGGCAGCCCGTCCCTGTACGCCGAGGTCGTCAACGGCGCGCCCGCGGTGGTGGCCGTGGTCGCCGACCGGGTCGTCGGTGTCATGTCCCTGGAGCTGACCGCCGAGGGCGTCGCGGCCGTCCGCAGCCAGGTCAACCCCGACAAGCTCGCCCGCTTCACGCGCCAGTGGTCCGCATCCGAGCACGGGGAACCCGTCATCGGCGGCTGGTGACCCAGGTCATAGCCGGCTCCTGTCAGGAATCGCGTCGCCGCCCGGTTCAGGTTGCGAACACACCGAGACAGGAGTGGGACCATGAAGCACCGGATCGTCGTCCTCGGGGCCGGATACACCGGAGCCATCGCCGCCGGCCGCCTCGCCCGGCGGTTGCACCCCGGCGACACCGAGATCACCGTCGTCAACGCCGACTCCGACTTCGTCGAGCGGGTCCGCATGCACCAGCTCGCGACCGGGCAGGACCTCAAGCGCCGCCGGCTGAGCGACATCTTCGCGGGCACCGGCGTGCGGCTACGACTGGCCCGGGTCACCGCCGTCGACGTCGACCGCAGGACCGTCTCACTGGTCGACGCCGACGGCGCCGAGGAGATCGGCTACGACACCCTCGTCTACGCCCTGGGCAGCGCGGCCGCCGACCACGGTGTCCCCGGTGTCGCCGAGCACGCGTACGACATCGCCGGCAAGCAGTCCGCGCTGCGGCTGCGTGAGCGCCTGAAGGGCCTCGCCGCCGGCGGCACCGTGCTGGTCGTCGGCGGCGGCCTCACCGGCCTCGAAGCGGCCACCGAGATCGCCGAGGCCCGCCCGGACCTCGACGTGGCGATCGCCGCCCGTGGCGGGCTCGGCGACTGGCTCGACGGGAAGGCCCAGCGGCACCTGCGCGGCGTCTTCGACCGGCTCGGCATCACCGTCCACGAACACACCGACGTCGCCCGGGTCGAGGCGACCGGCGCGGTCACCGCCGACGGACGGGTGATCCCGGCCCAGGTGACCGTCTGGACGACCGGTTTCGCCGTCCACCCCATCGCCGCCGCCACGACCCTGTCGGTCGCCGGGACCGGGCAGATCGTCGTGGACGACACGATGCGCTCGGTCTCCCACCCCGACGTGTACGCCGTCGGCGACGCCGGACTCGCCGAAGGGCCGGGCGGCAAGCCGCTGCGGATGTCCTGCGCCTCGGGGACGCCGATGGCCTGGCAGGCCGCCGACGCCATCGCCGCCCGGCTGACCGGTCGGAAGATCCCCCGGGCGCCGCTGCGCTACTTCAACCAGTGCATCAGCCTCGGCCGCCGCGACGGCATCATCCAGTTCGTGACCGCCGACGACCGGGCCAAGCCGTCGCTGCTCAAGGGGAAGCTGGCGGCCCGCTACAAGGAGGTCGTCTGCAAGGGGGCGGCCTGGGGCGTCGCCCACCCGATGCTGATGCTGCCGACCCGCCGCCGGCGCCTCGCCGTGACCCGGACGGAGAGCAGCACGGCCACCGTGTGACGTGACGAGCGGCCGGACAGGAACCCCGACCACCGATCAAGGGCTGGCCCCGGTGCCGGCCCTTGATCGGCCACCGGCCGGCCCGGCGGTTGCCGCTGCCGCGGGCTTGCATCCGGTACCTGGGTACAGGCTTACCGTCGGAGGATGAGCCACCGACACGTCACCACCGACGACTCCTGGGTGCCGGACGCCTGCACCCTGCCGACGGCGCAACGGCCGCTGCGGCTCGCCGAGTTCGATGAGTTCTTCCGCGACACGGTCCAGGGGGTCGACCGCCTGTCGGCGCGGCAGCTGCGGCTGCGTCTCACCGGGGGCGCGCGGGTTGAGCGGACGGCGCGGGACCTGACCGCCCGGGAGTCGTCCTGCTGCTCGTTCTTCGCCTTCGACATTTCCCGGTCCGGCCCGGATGCGCTCACGTTGGACGTCCGGGTGCCGGCGGCCCACGTCGACGTGCTCGACGCCCTCGCCGATCGTGCCGCCGCGGCGGCGGGCGCGCGATGAGCGGGCCAGGGCTGCGCAGCGGCCAGCTCGCCGAGGCGGCCGGGGTCAACCCGCAGACCCTGCGTTACTACGAACGCCGAGGACTGCTCGCCTCCCCGCGGCGGTCGCCGGGCGGGCATCGGCTCTACCCGTCCGACACGGTCACCCTGCTGCGGGTGATCAAGACCGCGCAACGCCTCGGCTTCACCCTCACCGAGGTCGCCGACCTGCTCGACGCCGGCCGACACCAGCACCGCGGCCAACCCGACACCGGCCTCCAGGCGCGAGCCAGGGAGAAGCTCGCCGAGGTGGAACGGAAGTTGGCCGACCTCGCCGTCATCCGCGACACGCTCAGCGCCGCCATCTCCGCCGGCTGCGACGACCTGGTCGCCTGCGCCGGCAGCTCCTGCTGCCCCCTGCCGTTCGCCGAACTCGCCGGACCCGCCGAGAGGACCAACTGTGCCGACACCTGCTGACCGGCGCGCCGCCTGCTCCCGTCCGGGATGACCGGCCTCGCCGGGACGGCCTGCGCCGCCTGCTGCGCGCTGCCGGCGTTGCTCGCCGCCGGGGTCCTCGGGGGTGCCGGCTGGGCCGCGGTCAACCGTTACCTGCCCGGCGTCGCCGTCGCCCTGGCCGTGCTCGCCGGCCTGTCCTGGTGGTGGGCGGGCAGGCGCCGCCACGCCACCGGCTGCGCCGGCGGCAGCTGCTCCTGCAGGCCGGGTGACCAGAGGAATCGCCAGGTGGCGACGCTACGGTCGGACGCATGACGGTTGCCCGCTCGATCCTGCTGTTCCTGCTCGCCGCGCTCGCCGAGATCGGCGGGGCCTGGCTGGTGTGGCAGGGCTGGCGGGAGAACCGCGGTCTGCTGTGGGTCGCGGCCGGAGTCATCGCGCTCGGGGTGTACGGCTTCGTCGCCACCTTCCAACCCGACCCGAACTTCGGCCGCATCCTGGCCGCCTACGGCGGCGTCTTCGTCGCCGGCTCCCTCGCCTGGGGCATGGTCGTCGACAAGTTCCGCCCCGACCGTTACGACCTCATCGGCGCGGCCATCTGCCTGGTGGGCGTCGCCGTCATCATGTACGCCCCGCGCGCCAACTAGCCGCCCTGCTGCGACACCCCGACGGGCTGACCGCAACCGGGGGTTCACCTCCGCGGTTGCGGGAACAGGCTAGGGCCCAGCGGGTGTCGGGGTTGGTCGAGAACGTCTCCCGGCGCGGAGGAACCAGTGCGCGGCGACCAACGGGACGGCGCCGACGGGATACCAGGCGACGTCGACGAGGTCGAACTGCGCGCCCAGCAGTTGGCGGACGAGCCAGGCGCGCTCGGATAGTGCCGCCGGTATGGGGGTGAGCTGTGCGAACTCGATGAACCAGCAGTACGCGACCGCGGCGCTGGCGGCGCGCAGGGGGGAGATCAGCGGCCGGATGAAGATCACTATCGTGTAGACGATGGCCGCGGAGAAGGCGGCGCCTGAGTACTGTTCGACAGGCCCGTCCATCGCGGCCCCGGATCGCGTAGGCTGCGCCCGCGAAAGCGGCTGCCGACACCACCATCAGCAGCCGGGTCCAGCCCGCTGTGATCGACATCGCGCCATCATAGGTGGCAGCGCGGCCAACGCGGCGGCTGCTCTGCCGCGCTCGGACGAGCCGCAGCTCGGCCCAGGGCAGAAGCCCCGGTGCCCTACTCCCTGGTCCGCTCCGGGTGTGCACCACCGACCATGTCGTGCCCCGGCACCTGGATGCAGCTCGCTCCCGGCTCCGCCCCGCACACCGGGCAGGGCCGCCAATCCTCGATCGGGCCCGGATCGTGTCCCAGTTCCCGAGCCATGTGGCTGATTTCCAGCGCCGTCCGATGCAGACCGCGGTCCCGGTGCCGGGTGGCGGCCCGATGGACGTCGCGCAACGCGTCCTTGGCACGCTCCTCCACCGGCTCTGCCATGGCAGCCGTCGTTCCCGGCAGACGCGACCTGAAACCGACCTCTGAGCGGACGGGCGGCGATGGCGGCTCCAGCGGCCCGGAGAGATCGGAAACGACAAACGCCCTGGCCCGGGAGATGTGTCCCGACCAGGGCGTTTCGCTCGGGTGGAGCCGAGGGGACTCGAACCCCTGACCCCCACACTGCCAGTGTGGTGCGCTACCAGCTGCGCCACGGCCCCTTGCTGCGTCCCGGTCGCCCGGGCACTGGGAGAACTATACACACGCCCGTCGGCATGGTCATCTCGCGGGGTCCCTCCCCGCCCCGACCGGCCACCGGGCGGCGGCCCGGCTCAGTTGAGCGCCACGTCCGGCGGAAAGTGGGCCACCGCCGCCATCATGCCGCCCTGCCGGCGCAGCACCATCGGCCAGAGGTCGTCGGGGCGGTCGACGAAGGCGTCGCCGGGCAGCGCGTCCAGCACGAACCAGGAGCCCTCCTCGATCTCCTGCTCCAGCTGGCCGGAGCCCCAACCGGAGTAGCCGGCGAAGACCCGGATGCCGGTGACGCTCTCCCGCAGCCGCTCCGGGTCGACCGACAGGTCCAGCGTGCCGACCGCGCCGGACACCTGGTGGAAACCCTTCAGCCGGCGTACCGGGTTGCGCATCCGGGCCAGGCAGATCGCCGAGTCGGGCTGCACCGGGCCGCCCTCGAAGAGCACCGCGGGGTGACGCGCCAGGTCGTTCCAGTCGCCGAGCACGTCCGCGACCGGCACCTCGGTGGCCCGGTTCAGCACCACGCCGAGCGCCCCGCCCGGCTCGTGGGCGACCAGCAGCACCACCGTACGGTCGAAGTTCGGGTCCTTGAGCGCCGGAGTCGCGACCAGCAGCCGCCCGGTCATCGACTCCATCGCCCGCCCGCCGATCGCCTGTCCCTCTCCCTGCATGCCGTGCACCCGTCAGCCGTGCGGCCGGACGCGGTGCCCGTCGCCTGCCGGGTGGGCGGGGCGCCCCGGGACCATCCGCGCTGTCAACGCCATGCCTGGCACCTTAACCTGCGTCTGGGGCGCTGGTTAAGGTCTGACCGGCGCGTGATCGACGGGAATTGGGGAGGACCGATGGGCCCGACGGCGGAACTGGCGGTGATCGGCGGATCAGGTCTCTACGCCCTGCTCGACGGTGCTACCGAGCACGAGGTGGAGACGCCCTACGGGGCGCCGTCGGACGCCGTCACCATCGCCGAGGTGGCCGGCCGCCGGGTGGCCTTCCTGCCCCGGCACGGCCGGGACCACCGGCACCCGCCGCACCTGATCCCGTACCGGGCGAACCTCTGGGCGCTGCGGTCGCTGGGGGTACGGCAGGTGCTCGCCCCGTGCGCGGTCGGCGGGCTCCGCCCGGACCTCGGGCCGGGCACCTTCGTGGTGCCGGACCAGCTGATCGACCGGACCAGCGGCCGGACCCAGACCTACTACGACCGGGGCGCCGTGCACGTCTCCTTCGCCGACCCGTACTGCCCCAACGGCCGGCGTACGCTGCTCGCCGCGGCGGCCGGCCGGGACGTCCCGGCGGTGGACGGCGGGACGGTAGTGGTGGTGGAGGGCCCGCGTTTCTCCACCCGCGCCGAATCCCGCTGGTTCGCCGCGATCGGCGGCACGGTGGTCAACATGACCGGCCACCCCGAGGCGGTGCTCGCTCGCGAGCTGGCCCTGTGCTACTCGTCGATCGCCCTGGTCACCGACCTGGACGCGGGCGTCGAGGGTGGTGGCGCGGTGACCCAGGAGGAGGTGTTCCGGGTCTTCGGGGAGAACATCGACCGGCTGCGCGGACTGCTGCTGACGGCCATCGCCGAGCTGCCCGCCGAGCGGGACTGCGACTGCGGGCGGGCGCTGGACGGGATCAGGCTGCCCTTCGCGTTGCCCTGATCCAGCGGGCGGGCGAATCGCCCGACACGCCCGGTCTACGCGGATAGATTGGGTGGCGATGGCAACGGTCCGCGACACGACCTACGACCTGCTGCGCGCCCTCGGTCTGACCACCGTCTTCGGCAATCCCGGCTCCACCGAGGAGCCGTTCCTGACCGACTTCCCGGACGACTTCCACTACGTGCTCGCCCTGCACGAGGCGTCCGCGGTCGGGATGGCCGACGGCTACGCCCAGGCCACCGGCCAGCCGGCGCACGTCAACCTGCACACCGCACCGGGCACCGGCAACGGCATGGGCAACCTGGTCACCGCCTGGCACAACCGCACCCCGCTGATCGTCACCGCCGGTCAGCAGAACCGGGAGATGCTGCTCATCGAGCCGCGGCTGGCCAGCCGCCGGGCCACCGAACTGCCCCAGCCGTACGTGAAGTGGAGCCACGAGCCGGTCCGCGCGCAGGACATCCCGGCGGCGCTGATGCGGGCGTACGCGACAGCGGTGCAGCCGCCCGCCGGCCCGGTCTACCTCTCGCTCCCCCTCGACGACTGGTCCCGGCCGGCCGACCCGCCACCGCCGGTACGCACCGTGGCCACCCGGTACGCCCCGGACCCGCAGCGGCTGCGCGAGTTCGCTGCCGTGCTCGCCGCCAGCCGGGCGCCCGCCCTGGTGCTCGGCGCGGCCGTGGACCGGGCCGGCGGCTGGCCCGCCGCCGTGGCCCTGGCCGAACGGCTGGCCGCGCCGGTCTGGTCCGCGCCCGCGCCGGAGCGGGCCTGCTTCCCCGAGGACCACCCGCACTACCAGGGGGTGCTGCCGTTCGCGATCGGGCCACTGGCCGAGACGCTGCGTGGGCGGGACACCGTGCTGGTCGTCGGTGCGCCGGTGTTCCGCTACTACCCGCACGTGCCCGGCGACCACCTGCCCGACGGCACCCGGTTGCTGCACGTCACCGACGACCCGGACGAGGCGGCCCGCGCCCCGGTCGGCGACAGCGCGCTCGGCGACGCCGGGCTGACCCTGGCCGCCCTGGTCGACCTGCTGCCCGCCACCGACCGGCCGCCCCCGCCGCCGCGCGCCGAGCCGGCGCCGCCGCCCGAGGAGCAGCCACCGAGCGCCGACGCGCTCTTCGCCGCGCTGGCCCGGCACTGGCCGCCGGACGGGGTGCTGGTCCAGGAGACCCCGTCCAACCTGCCGGCGCTGCGCCGCCGGCTGCGGATCACCCGGCCGGCGTCGTACTTCACCATGGCCAGCGGTGGCCTCGGCTACGGCCTGCCGGCGGCGGTCGGGGTCGCGCTCGCCGAACGGGACACCGGACGGCACCGGCCGGTGGTGGCGGTGATCGGCGACGGCTCGTTCCACTACTCGGTGCAGGCACTCTGGACCGCCGCGCGGCTGCGGCTGCCGCTGGTGGTCGTCGTCCCGGTCAACCAGCAGTACGCCATCCTGAAGGCGTTCGCCGAGTTCAAGCACACCCCCGGGGTGCCCGGGCTGGACCTGCCCGGGGTGGACGTGACCGCGCTGGCCCGCGGTTACGGCTGCGCCGCACAGGTGGTCGGGACGCCCGACCAACTCGGGGACGCGATCGCCGCCGGGCTGCGGGCGGACGGGCCGACCGTGCTGCCGGTGCCGATCAGCACCGACGTGCCGGCGATCCTCTGACCGGGCGGTCAGTTCGCGGTGAGCCGCAGCGGGGCGCCGGTGAGCACGTCGAGCACCGGGCGGGCGCCCAGCGGTGCGGTCAGCGTCACGGTGACCGGTTCGAGCTTGAGCATCGCGGTGCAGACGCCCTCGGCGGGGACCACGCTGCCACCGACCACCACCACGTCGTCGCGTTCCTGCACGAGTGGGGTGATGCCGGTGTCGCAGGCGCCCACGCCGAGCCGGTAGGTCACCGTCCTGCCGTCGATCTTCTCGAGGTCCTGGGCGCCGACGATCCCCTCCGGCGCGGGCCGGGCCGGCGCGGTCGGCTCCGGTACGGCGGCGGTCGCGCCCGGGGTGACGGCGACTCGGGCCACCGGCGCGGTCAGTTCCGCCACGGTGAACACCCATGCCGGCACCTGCGCCTCGCCCCGGCTGGTCCGCACCGGCGCGGTGCCGAGCTTGACCTCGGTGACGGTGAGCGGGAGGCAGGCGGTCTGCGGACTGCTGCTGACCGGGCCGTCCGGACCCGGCTCGACGGTCGGCCCGGACTTCGGCCGGTCGGGCCCGGTCGGCCGTCCGGGACACGGCGGCGGGTCCCCCTGGTCGAGCTGCCGGTACGCCTCCGCCGCGCCGACCAGCGGGACGGTGAGCGTGCCGTCCGGGAACCGGATGGTGCCGTCGGCCGGGCGGGTGCTCGGCAGGTCGACCTGCTGGCGGTACCAGCCGGCCCGGAAGGCCGCCTCGGTGTCCGGGGTGAAGCCGGGATCGCCGAGCAGCAGTGTCGGCTCCTGCATCGGCAGGTATCCGCCACGCCACTGCGGGCCCGGCCGCCACGCCTCCGCGACCTCGGTGGCCCGCTGGGCGAAGGCCTCCTGCCGGTGGTCGGGTGTGGTCGGTCCGCCGGAGCCGGCCGGCGCGCAGCCGGCGATCATCACCATCAGGGGCAGCCCCAGCAGGGCGACTGATCGACGCATACCGGTTCGACGCGGGCCCGGCCGACCCGGTTCCCGGCACACCGACCGGCCCGGTTGTCGGCGGCCGGCCCGGTTGCCGGCGGCCGGTCAGGTCTCGCCGCCGAGATCCGTCTGGTACGCCTGCCAGAGCAGGTCGGCGCCGCGGCGCCGGTGCCGGGCCAGCGCCCGCAGCAGCCGCCCGGCCCGGTCCAGCAGGACGTCGACCGGCACCCCGGGCAGCTCGGCGGCCTCCTGGAGGTCGGCGAGGGCCGCCGCGATGAGGTCGTGTTCGCGGGTCAGCAGGCGTACGCCCCGGTAGAGCCGCGGAGCGTGCGCGAGCAGTTCCGCGTACCTGCCGCTCGGGCCCTCGGTGACCTGGACGTGCTCGGCGAAGCTCTGCTGGACCGGGACCAGCCGCAGCGCGACGAGTTCCCGGAACCGGGGCTCCCCGGGCGGGCCGGCCAGCGCGCGGGCCAGGGCGTGGACGTCGCCGGCCAGCGGGCCCCGGTGGGCGGCGTACGGGCGGACCGCCTCGAAGACGGCTGACGGTTGCTGGATCGGACCGGTGACCATGGGGCACCTCCCCGCGCTGCGTCTGACCGCGTACAGCGATGGTGAACCCGACGGTGGCCGGTGTCCAGGGTGCGGGGTCGCCTCATCCGTCCCGCCGGCCCCGCTGTTCCCGCAGGTCACACCGGCCCCACCGGGAACACCCGCGAACGGGTCCGCAGACGACTGTGCGCCCCGGTCCGGGTGGACCGGGGCGCACAGGTCAGGTGGTGGAGGTGCCGGGAATCGAACCCGGGTCCTTCGCCGCCTTGTCAGGGCTTCTCCGAGCGCAGCTCGCTGTGCCTCTACTCGGCCCCTCCGATCACGCGAGCGAGTCGGTGTGACGGGCCCAGTCGCTGATTGATCTCGCCGCACGGACCCCGCGACCGGGTCCGATTGGCCAGCCTCCTAGCTGATGCCGGCTAACTGGGTCGAAGGCACTCCCAGGCCGACAGACTTGCTACCCGCCTCAGGCGGCGAGAGCGAAGTCAGCGCGATTCTGCTTGGCGCTTATTGTTTTCCGACGAACGATTCACGAGACGACGTCGGCTTCCTCGGCTCGCTTCCCCTGCCGCAACGTACGAAGTCGAAACCAGTCACCCCCTCGAAGGGCCGCCCCTGTCGGCGGCACCATCAAGACTAACGCCTGCCGCAACCGGATTCATCCCGAGGCCGGGCCGGCGCGCCGACCCGGACAAACGGGTTTACATCAGTCACCCATGCCCTTGCCGCGTCGGCCCACGACCCGGGCGATCTCCCGGTCCGCGTCCCGCTTGGCGAGGTCCTGCCGCTTGTCGTACGACTTCTTGCCCTTGGCCAGGGCGATCTCCACCTTCGCCCAGCCGTCGGAGAAGTAGACCTGCAACGGCACCATGGTCAGGCCACCCTCGCGGGTCTTGCCGATCAGCCGGTCGATCTCCAGCCGGTTGAGCAGCAGCTTGCGGGTACGCCGGGGCTCGTGGTTGGTCCAGGTGCCCTGGGTGTACTCCGGGATGTGCATCCCGTGCAGGTAGAGCTCGCCGTTGCGCTCCTGGGCGAACGCGTCGACCAGCGACGCCCGCCCGGCCCGCAGCGACTTGACCTCGGTGCCGGTCAGCGCCATCCCCGCCTCGTACGTGTCGAGGATCGAGTAGTCGTGCCGGGCCTTCTTGTTGGAGGCGACGACCTTGCGTCCCTTTTCCCGTGGCATCGGCGCCACCCCCTTTCCAGGTGACCCGTGGCCGGTCCGACCGGCCGCGGGGCGGAGATCATGCTACCCGAACCACAAGGGCCCTCCCGCGCCGTTTATTCCGGCGCGGAAGGGCCCACGGAGAGCCGTACGGTACCTAGACCCGCAGGTAGAAGCGGAGCGTGACCCAGGCGGTGACCGCGCTGACGACGCCGCCGACGCCGGCCATCAGCGGGAACATCAGCGCGATGTCGGTCCACGAGATCGGGGTGATCAGGCCCTCCAGCGCCGCCAGCGAGCCGCCACCGGCGGCGAACTTCAGCGCGGCCAGCGCGACCAGGCCGAAGATCGAGCCGATCAGGCCGGCGACCACGGCCTCCAGCACGAACGGTGCCTGGATGAACCAGTTGGAGGCACCGACGAGCTTCATGACCGCGACCTCACGCCGCTTGCTGTAGGCGGCCACCTGGATGGTGTTGGCGACCAGGAGCAACGCGGCGACGGCCATCACGACGGCGATCGCCAGCGCGAAGTTCTGGATCCCGGTGAGTACGCCGAAGACCTTGTCCAGCAGCCGGCTCTGGTCGACGATCTCGTCGACCCCCTCGGCGTCCTTGTACTGGTCGTAGATGTTCTTGTACTGCTCCGGGTTGTTCAACTTGAGTCGGAACGACTCCGGCAGGCTGTCCGCCTTGACCGCGCTGAGCAGGTCGGGAGCGTCCTGGAACATCTCCTGGAAGCGCTTGTACGCCTCGTCCTTGTTGACGTAGAGCGCCTCCTTGACCAGGGGGTCGCTCTTCAGCTTGGCGTCCAGCGCGTCCCGCTGCTCCGGGCTCACCTCCTGGTCCAGGAAGATCGAGACCTCGACGTTCTCGTAGTAGAGGTCCTTCATGTCGCCGACCTTCTGGTACAGCAGGCCGCTGGCGCCGAGCATGAACAGCGACACCGCCATGGTGATGATCATGGCGATGGTCATGGTGACGTTGCGCCACAGTCCGACCAGTACCTCGGACAGGACGTACTTCATCCGCATCGGGAATTCCTCCGGCTCTCCGGCGTGAGGTGTTCGTCGTCAGGTCGTACGGCTGAGGGTGGTCGGTCGGCTCACCCGTAGACGCCGCGGGCCTGGTCGCGCACGATGCGGCCGCTCTCGATCTCGATGACTCGGCGGCGCATCTGGTTCACGATGTTGGAGTCGTGCGTGACCATCACGACGGTCGTGCCGGTGCGGTTGATCCGGTCCAGCAGGCGCATGATCTCGATCGAGGTGTCCGGGTCCAGGTTTCCGGTCGGCTCGTCGGCGAGCAGGATCAGCGGGCGGTTCACGAACGCCCGGGCGACGGCCACCCGCTGCTGCTCACCACCGGAGAGCTCGTGCGGGTAGCGGTGCTCCTTGCCACCGAGCCCGACCAGCTCCAGCACCTCCGGCACGACCCGGCGGGCGACCGCCTTGGTCTTGCCGATCACCTCGAGAGCGAACGCCACGTTCTCGTAGGCGGTGCGGTTCGGCAGCAGCCGGAAGTCCTGGAAGACGCAGCCGATCGAGCGGCGGAAGTGGGGTCGCTTCCAGGACCGCATCGAGGTGACGTCCTTGCTGTTCACGATGACCCGGCCCTTGTTGGGCGTGACCTCGTGCAGCAGCAACTTGATGATGGTGGACTTGCCGGAGCCGGATGGACCGATGAAGAAGACGAACTCGCCCTTCTCGATCGAGACGGACACGTTGTCGAGCGAAGGCCGGGACGCCTTCGGGTACGTCTTCGTCACTTGCTCAAGCTGAATCACGGGTGGTGAGTCTACGCGGTGTAACCGAAGAGCCAAGCCCCACGCCCCACGGTTGCGAGGCGAGTCATCAATCTAGGGCGTATCGGGAAGATCGACGAAGCGCTCCGCCCGCGGCCGATCACGCACCGTCGCCAGCGAGCTGCTGCTGCTTACGCCACCGGATACCGGCCTCGATGAAGTCGTCCAGATCGCCGTCGAAGACCGACGACGGATTGCCGGTCTCCTGCTCGGTTCGGAGATCCTTCACCATCTGATAAGGGTGCAGGACGTACGAGCGCATCTGGTCGCCCCACGAGCCGGCCGCGTCCGTCTTCAGGCCCTGGAGTTTGGCCTGCTCCTCCTGGCGCTTGCGCTCCAGCAGCCGGGCCTGCAACACCCGCAGCGCGGAGGCCTTGTTCTGCAGCTGGGACTTCTCGTTCTGGCAGGTGACCACGATGCCGGTCGGGATGTGGGTGATCCGGACGGCCGAGTCGGTGGTGTTCACGCTCTGCCCGCCCGGGCCGGAGGAGCGGTAGACGTCGATCCGCATCTCGTTCTCGGGGATGTCGATGTGGTCGGTCTGCTCCACCACCGGCAGCACCTCGACGCCGGCGAAGCTGGTCTGCCGGCGGCCCTGGTTGTCGAACGGGCTGATCCGGACCAGCCGGTGGGTGCCCGACTCGACGCTGAGCGTGCCGTAGGCGTAGGGGACCTTGACCGTGAAGGTCGCCGACTTCAGGCCCGCCTCCTCGGCGTACGAGGTCTCGTAGACCTCGGTCGGGTAGCCGTGCCGCTCGGCCCAGCGCAGGTACATCCGCAGCAGCATCTCGGCGAAGTCCGCCGCGTCCACGCCGCCGGCGCCGGCCCGGATGGCGACCAGCGCCTCCCGGGAGTCGTACTCGCCGGACAGCAGGGTGCGGACCTCCATCTCCTGGATGGCCTTGGTCAGCCCGGTGATCTCCGCCTCGACCTCGGTCAGCACGCCCGGGTCGGACTCCGCCTCGGCCAGCTCCAGCAGCACAGCGGCGTCGTCGAGCCGGGAGCGGAGGCTGGAGAGCTTGCTGATCTCGCCGTTGACGTACGACAGCTGCGAGGTGACCTGCTGGGCCCGGGCCTGGTCGTCCCAGAGGTCGGGGGCGGACGCCTCCTGCTCCAGGCGGGCCTTGTCCGCGCGGAGCCGGTCGATGTCGAGCACCGACTCGATGTTGCGCAGGGTGGCGTCGAGGTCCTTGAGCTGTTCGGCGTAATCGGCAGCGGTCACGACAGACAAGCGTACTGCGCGCGCGAGGAGTGAGCTTGCGAGCCCCGCAGTCGCGCGCCAGATCGGCACCGCGCGGGCGAGGAGTGAGCTTGCGAGCCCCGCAGTCGCGCCGCGGGGAGTCGGGCGGGGGTCACCCGACGGGGGCGCTCTTGAGCCACGAGAGGGCGGCCTTGTGGTACGCCACGGCGAACTCGAGTGCGCTGGCGTCGTACGTCTCGCCCTCCTTCTTGGCGTTCTTGACCTGCTCCCGGACCCGGGCGAGGGCCTCGGTGTGGTACTCGTTCGCCGCCGCCTGGAGGTTCTTCAGCTGGCTGGGCGAGTGCAGGTCGCCGAAGGCGATGCGCAGCGCGATCGGGTTGCGGATCGTGTCCCGCCCGGGATCCTCCGCCAGCCAGCGGGAGAACGTCCGTTTTCCGGACGCGGTGATCGCGTACGGCTGGCTCATGCGCGGGCCCGGCTTGCCCATCCGGACGAGCCCCCGCTCGGCCAGCACCGGCAACTCGCGGTAGACCTGGCTGCGGGTCATCGACCAGTACGGCGCCAGCCGTCGCTCGGCGGCGGCCATCAACTGGCCACCTGTCATGGGGCCCTCGTGGAGCAGCCCGAGCAGGGCTGCCGCCGTGGGGTTGACTCCGGATTCCGCCATGCCCCTCACGCTGCCACTTTGCCGACCCTCCGTCCAGGATTTCCCGGTTTCGCCACCCGGTAGGGGTTCCTATGTGCACTGTCGGCGCGAGACAGTCCGCGCCGGAGTCGTCGATGTCTCACAGCCGGCTGCGCAACTCCCACAGTTCCGGGTAGAACCGGGTCTCCACCCGGGAGCGCAGATACGCCCCGCCGGCCGAGCCGCCGGTGCCCGGTTTGGTGCCGATCTGCCGCTCGGCCATCAGCACGTGCCGGGCCCGCCACAGCGAGAACGCCTGGTCGTGGGCGACCAGCGCCTCGGCGAGATCCCACAGCGGTCCGTACCGCTCCCGGTCCGCGGCGATCGCGGCGTACGCGGCGAAGCGCGCCTCCGCCGTGGTGACGTCGAAGCCGGCCCGGTCGAGCACGGCCAGGAAGCCGTCCCACAGGCTCGGCTCGGCCAGCCGGCGCTCCAGCCGCTCCCGTTCCGGCGTGGCCAGCCCCCGGAACCGGCGCAGGAAGTCCGGGTCCTTCAGGCCGGAGAGGAACTCGATCTCCCGGAACTGCACCGACTGGAAGCCGGACGCCGGGCGAGCTTGGTGCGGAAGACCAGGAAGTCCTGCGGGGTCATCGTGTCGATCACGTCGACCTGGCCGATCAGCACCCGCTCCACCACGTGGCAGCGTTCCAGCCGGATCCGGGGCAGGTAGGTCTCGCCGGCCAGCAGCCGGTCCCGGGCGTCGGTCAGCTCGGACAGCAGCAGCTTGAACCAGAGCTCGTAGACCTGGTGGATGGTGATGAAGAGCAGCTCGTCGTGGGAGGCCGGGTCGGACTCGGGCACCTGCGCGGCGAGCAGGTCGGTCAGTCGGAGGTAGTCGCTGTAGGTGAGCAGGCCACCCTGCTCACCGAACCGGGGGTCGTACGCGGGGGTGGGGTGGCTCATCGCGCCACGCTACCGCCGCGCCGCGGCACCCGCCGACCGCCGACGAGCCGGCTGCGGCACCGGCCCACCGACGGGTCCGCTCAGACGAGAGGCCCACCGACGGGTCCGCTCGGGCGAGAGGCCCGCCGACCGGGCCCGCTCAGACGAGAGCCCGCCGGCCGGCGCGAGTCGCGCGGCCGGCGGGCCGTCGCCGGTTCAGCCCATGTGGGGGTACGTGTGGTCGGTCGGCGGGACGAAGGTTTCCTTGATCGTCCGCGGCGACATCCAGCGCACCAGGTTGTGCCAGGAGCCGGCCTTGTCGTTGGTGCCGCTGGCCCGGGCGCCGCCGAACGGCTGCTGCCCGACCACGGCCCCGGTCGGCTTGTCGTTGATGTAGAAGTTGCCGGCCGCGTACCGCATCTTCTCCGCCACCGCGTCGACCACCTGGCGGTCGGTCGCGAAGATCGAGCCGGTCAGCGCGTACGGGGCGATCGACTCGGCCTGGGTGACCACCTCGTCGAACCGGGCGTCGTCGAAGACGTGCACGCCGAGGATCGGGCCGAAGTACTCGGTGGTGAAGGTCTCGTGTGCCAGGTCGGTGCACTCGAACAGGGTCGGCCGGACGAAGTAGCCGACCGAGTCGTCGGCGGTGCCGCCGGCGATGATCCGGCAGGTGTCGTCCCCGCTGATCAGCTCCAGCGCGGCGGTGTGCCGGTCGAAGGCCTTCGCGTCGATCACCGCGCCGCCGAAGTTGCCGAAATCGGTGACGTCACCGTAGGTGAGGGCCTCGGCGGTGGCGGCCAGCCGGTCGCGCAGCCCGCCCTCCCAGATCGACCGCGGCACGTACGCCCGCGACGCCGCCGAGCACTTCTGGCCCTGGTACTCGTAGGCGCCCCGGATCAGCGCGGTGTGCAGGGCGTCCACGTCGGCGCTGGAGTGCGCGACGACGAAGTCCTTGCCGCCGGTCTCGCCGACCAGCCGCGGGTAGCCCCGGTAGCGGGAGATGTTGTCGCCGACGGTCTTCCACAGGTGCTGGAAGACCTTGGTGGAGCCGGTGAAGTGGATGCCGGCCAGGTCGGGGTCGGCCAGCACCACGTCGGAGACCTCCTCGCCCCGCCCGGTCACCATGTTGATCACACCGGGTGGCAGGCCGGCCGCCTCGAACAGCCGCATGGTGAAGTGCGCGGCGAACTGCTGGGTCGGGCCCGGCTTCCAGACCACGGTGTTGCCGAGCAGGGCCGGCGCCGAGGGCAGGTTGCCGGCGATCGCTGTGAAGTTGAACGGGGTGATCGCGTAGACGAACCCCTCCAACGGCCGGTGGTCGAACCGGTTCCAGGTGCCCGGCGACGACAGCGGCTGCTCGGCGAGGAGCCGGCGCGCGAAGTGCACGTTGAACCGGAGGAAGTCGATGAACTCGCAGGCCGCGTCGATCTCCGCCTGGATGGCGGTCTTGGACTGGCCGAGCATGGTGGCCGCGTTCAGGGTGTCCCGCCAGGGGCCGGCCAGCAGCTCGGCGGCGCGCAGGAAGATCGCCGCCCGCTCCTCGAACGGCAGCGCCCGCCACATCGGGGCGGCGTCCTTGGCGGCCTTGACCGCCGCGCGCGCGTCGTCGTGCGTGGCGTGCGCGGTGACCCCCAGCACGTGCGCGTGCTTGTGCGGCTGGACCACGTCGATCGACTCGCCGCCCGCCATCCGCTGCTCACCGGCGATCGTCATCGGCAGGTCGATGCGCTCGGCGGCCAGCTCGGCCAGCCGCCGTTGGAGCCGTTCCCGGTCGGCGCTGCCCGGCTCGTAGTTGCGTACCGGCTCGTTGCGGGGCTCGGGTACGGAGAACACGGCGTCCATCAAGGCTCCTGGCGATCTCGACAGCGGTGGCGAAACCGGACCCGCGGGCGCGCGGCCGGGTGACCTGCGCCGGAACGCCGCGCGACGGTAGCCGGTCGCGGCGGCGGGACCGAGCCCAATCTTCCCACGCGCCCCCCTCCCCACCACCCTCC
>NZ_QGSW01000245.1:0-24675 GCF_003176715.1 Micromonospora sp. S4605 | reverse complement strand
CCCCCTAACCCCGCCCATGATCAACGGGCCTGGAGCGGGTGGGGAGATGCGAAAACGCCCGTCGGGGGATCCCGACGGGCGTTTCCGGATGGTGCTCGGGGAGGCTCAGGCCTCGAAGACGCCGGCCTCGACGAGGCGCTTCTCGGTGGCGTCCCAGCCGTCGCCCGGGTGGGCGGCGTTGAGGGTGTTGAGCTCGGCCCGGATCTTGGCGGCGTGGCCGGCCGCGGCCAGCACCCGGATCTCCTCGATGAAGGCCTCGGAGTCGGTGCGCAGGTGCGCGGTCCTGCCGTTGGTCAGGTTCCGCACGTAGGCGTGCTTGCCGCCGTTGAGCGGGATGACGTACTTGAACTCGCCCAGCACGCTGAGGGCGCCACCCTGGCCAGCCTGGCCGGCCCGGACGGACGCGCGCGCGGTCTTAGAGGTGTTGCTCGCCACGGAGGTACTCCTTGCAAGACGTACGGGAGGACGGAACGTCCGGGGGCTGTGCGGGTGATGCCCGGAAGGGGCGTCGGCCCGCGGAAGATGTGCGCGGCACAGGCCGCCGATGGAACTGTACACGACCACGATCCCTGGCTGGTCATCGCGTCTGGAGGGGTCAACGGCGGTCACCCGTCCGGCTATTCCGTCGGCGAATTTTCCGATTCGGTGGCGCACCATCCGTCACACCAGTCATCATGTGTTCCAGTAGCCACTCGGGTGTGAGGTCGTAGGGGAAGACGCACCTCGCTCTCCGGGAGGTCACCGTGCCAACGCGTGGCGTCGTATACGTCCACTCGACCCCGCTCGCCGTGTGCTCACACGTCGAGTGGGCGATCGCGCGCGTCCTTGCCGCGCCGGTCGACCTGCAGTGGACGGCTCAGCCCGTCGATCCCGGCGCCCGCCGGGCCGAGTGCGGGTGGACCGGTCGTCCGGGGACGGGCGCCGAACTGGCTGCTGCCCTCCGGCAGTGGCCCATGATCCGTTTCGAGGTCACCGAGGAGCCGAGCCCCGGCGCCGACGGCGAACGCTTCATGTACGTACCGGGCCGCGGACTGTTCCGCGCCACGGTCGGCGCGGCCGGTGACATCCAGCTCGGCGAGGACCGGCTGCGCAGCATCATGGCCGGCGCCCGGGCGCCGGAGGCGCTGGCGCACGCGCTGGACAAGGCCCTCGGCACCGCCTGGGACGCCGAACTGGAGCCCTACCGCTACGCCGGGGACGGCGCACCGGTGACCCTGCTCACCCGGGTCGGCTGACCGCCGCGTACGCCGGGGGTCCGCGCCCCGGCGCGGCGGCACCCGGCCCATCGGCGCGCGTAAGGTCGGGTTGCCCCGATAAGCGTCGAACTGGTGGGATGGCTCGCGTGTCGATATCTCCGCGACGTGCCGGCGTCGCGCTCGCCGCACTGACCGCACTGCTCCTCTCCGGCTGCGCGGACAAGCCGGACCGTCCGCGTCCCGCCCCGCCGGCGAGCGGCTCCGCGCCGGCGACCCCGAGCGCCACCCCCGCCGGCGACCCCGCCGCCCGGGCCGCCGCCCTGGTCGGCTCGCTCGCCGACGAGGACCTGGTCGGGCAGGTGCTGATGCCCTACGCGTACGGGGACGCGGCGACCAGGGTCTCGCCCGGCTCCGCGGCCGGCAACCGGGCCCTCGCCGGGGTGGACACCCCGGCCGAGATGGTCACGAAGTACCGGCTCGGCGGGCTGATCCTGGTCGGCTTCAGCGCCGACGACCCGACCAGCGGCAACCAGGAGACCACCAACGTCGACAACCCGAAGCAGGTCCGCGAGCTGACCACCGGGCTGCGCGCCGCCGCCGGCAAGCTGCCCACCGGGGCTGCCCCGTTCCTGATCGGCACCGACCAGGAGCACGGCGTGGTCACCCGGATCACCGACGGGGTCACCCTGCTGCCCAGCGCGCTGGCCGCCGGCGCGGCCGGCGACCCGGCGCTGACCGAGGCCGCCTGGAAGGCCGCCGGCACCGAACTCGCCGCGATGGGCGTCAACCTGGACTTCGCGCCGGTCGCCGACGTACTCGCCACCCGCAGCACGGTGATCGGCTCCCGGTCCTTCGGGGCCGATCCGCAGCGGGCCGCGGCGCAGGTCGGTGGCGCGGTGCGCGGCCTGCAGGGCGCGGGCGTGGCAGCCACCGTCAAGCACTTCCCGGGGCACGGCCACAGCGCCGCCGACTCGCACAAGGACCTGCCGGTGCTCAACCAGTCCCGATCGGCGCTCGCCGCCGGGGCGTGGCCGCCGTTCACCGCCGGCATCGACGCGGGCGCGATGGCCGTGATGTCCGCCCACCTCGACGTACGGTCGGTCGACCCGGGCACCCCGGCCACCTTCTCGCACAAGCTGCTCACCGAGGTGCTCCGCGGCCAGCTCGGCTTCCAGGGTGTGGTGATCACCGACGGGATGAACATGGCGCCGGCCAAGCGCTGGTCGCCGGGGGAGGCAGCGGTGCGGGCGCTCAAGGCCGGCAACGACCTGATCCTGATGCCGCCGCACGTCGGCCAGGCGTACGACGGCCTGCTCGCCGCGCTCCGCGACGGCTCGCTGCCCCGGACCCGCCTGGTCGACGCGGCCACCCGGGTGCTGACCATGAAGTTCAAGCTGGCCGACCGGCCGGCCCCCGAACTGTCCACGCTGGCCGCCCCGGCCCACCGGGAGGCGGCGCAACGGCTGGCCGCGGCGGCGGTGACGGTGCTGCGCGGCACCTGCGGCGGCGGCGTCCGGGGCCCGGTGACGGTGACCTCCTCCGGCGGTCGGGACCACACCCGGGCGGCGCTGACCGAGGCGCTGACCTCGGCCGGGGTGAAGGTGGTGCCCAGCGGCGGGACGGTGGTGCACCTGGTCGGCTACGGCGACGGCGCCGGCGACCTGCGCGCCGACGCCGCCGTCACGGTGGCCATGGACACCCCGTACGTGCTGGGGAGCGCGAAGTCGCCGACGCTGCTGGCGACCTACTCGTCCAGCCGGGCGTCGATGACCGCCCTCGCCGAGGTGCTGGCCGGCAAGGCGCAGCCGTCCGGCCGCTCCCCGGTCACGGTGCCCGGCCTGCCCGCCACCACCTGCGCCGCCTGACCGGGGTCGGTCCCGGTTGATCCGTCGGCTCAGTTGGTGGCGCGGAGGGCGGCGACCAGCCACTCCACCGCCGGCACCGCCGGCTCGAAGGGCGGCCGGCGGTTGAGCACGCCGATCAGCTGCCAGTACCGCTCCACCCGCCGGTCGGTGAAGGTGGCGATCGAGTCGGCCAGCGCCCGGCGCTGCTCCGGGGTGAGCGTCGGGTCCACCAGCTCGTCCAGCACCGCCCGCCCCTCGGGTGAGGCCGGGTCCGTGCCGGCGGCCAGTGCGGCGCGCGCCAGCTCCAGCCTCGTCATCGGCTCCGGCGGGGGCGGCGTCGCGTCGCCCGTACCGGCCACCGCCATCTGGCGTACCCGGCGGCGGAAGTCCGGGTCGGCCACCAGTTCGGCCAGCTCCAGCCAGGCGTCCACCTCCTCGTCGCTGGGCTCGTCCGGCAGGTCGGCGGGGAGCGCCCGCATGGCCTGCGCCAGCCCGGCGGCCGGGCCGTCGACGCCGGCGAACACCTCGGCCACGAAGTCGTCGATGATCTGCTGCCGCTCCCGCGCGGAGAGCCGGGCCAGGTCGTTCACGAGTCTCAACTCCTCGGTCGTACTGCCACGTCGGGTGACCGACCGCAGCACCGCCCGGCGCAGCCGCAACGTCCGGATCTCCGCGTCCAGTGCCCGGGCGTGCGCCTGTGCCACGTCCCGGACGGTGCTCTGCCGGTCCACGATCCGGCGCGCGTCGTCCAGGCCGATGCCCAGCTCACGCAGGGTGCGCAGCAGCTCCAGGCGGGCCATGGCGGCCGCGTCGTAGAGCCGGTAGCCGCCCGGCGAACGGCCGGTCGGCGGCAGCAGGTCGAGGTCGGACCAGAAGCGGATGGTCCGGACCGACAGGCCGGTCCGGCGGGCGAGCTGCCCGATGGTGAACAGTTCGGTGCGGTCGTCCACGTCGGTCAGCCTCCTGTCTCCAGCCACTGGAGAGTCAACCCGGAAAACCACTCGCGGTGGGTGGGCCGCGGCTGGCAGCCTCGCCGGCATGGGAACGGCGCAGGGTTTCGGGTACGTGCAGCGGACCGACGGCACGGTGGTGATCACCCATCACGGGCGGGTGGCCGGCACCCTGCGGGGCGGTCGGGCCGCGCAGTTCCTCGCCGAGGTGGAGGACGACCCGCAGCTGGTGATGGCGCGGTGGACCGGCAACTACCGCCGGGGCAACGAGCGCACCGCGAAGCGCCACCCGCGCAACCAGGGCTGACGGACGCGCGGGCGTGGGCCGCGCGACGGTAGGTGCGGCCTCAGGCGCAGGTGGTCGACCGGAGCGTGCGTGGTGCCGCCGGTGCTGGTCGGCCGCCGCTAGAGCGGGATGTTGCCGTGCGCGCCCCGGGCGGCCGGCGCCGCGACCAGCGCCTCGGCGATCCGGCGCCGGGTCTCCGCCGGCTTGATCACGTCGTCCACCACGCCGATCTCCAGCGCCCGGTTGACCCCGCCGGCCACCCGGACCTGCTCCTCGATCAGCTGGGCGCGCAGCGCCTCCCGCTCGTCGGCGGGGGCGGCGGCCAGCTTCTTGCGGTGCAGGATGTTCACCGCCGCGCTGGCGCCCATCACCGCGACCTCCGCGTTCGGCCAGGCGAAGACCGCTGTCGCGCCGAGCGAGCGGGAGTTCATCGCGATGTACGCACCGCCGTACGCCTTGCGGGTCACCAGCGTCACCCGCGGCACCACCGCCTCGGCGAAGGCGTGCAGCAGCTTCGCGCCGCGCCGGACCACGCCGTCCCACTCCTGACCCAGGCCGGGCAGGTAGCCGGGGACGTCGACCAGCACGATCAGCGGCACCCCGAGCGAGTCGCACATCCGCACGAACCGGGCCGCCTTCTCGGCGCTGGAGGCGTCCAGGCAGCCGCCGAGGCGCAGCGGGTTGTTGGCGATCACGCCGACCGTCCGGCCGGCGAACCGGCCGAGGGTGGTGACGATGTTCGGCGCCCACTTGGCGTGCAGTTCCACGCCGGGGGTGTCGAGCAGCGCCGTGACCACCGGCTTGACGTCGTACGCCCGGTTGGCCTCGGCCGGCATCTTCGCGGCCAGGTCGTGGCCCTCCCCGCCGTCGGCCGGCACGTCGTCCGGGCAGAGCCGGCCCTGGCGGCCCAGCAGCGCGGCGAGCCGACGCGACTCGGCCACCGCGGTCCCGTCGTCCGGGCACGTCACGTGCACCACGCCGGAGCGCCGGCCGTGCGGCTCGGGGCCGCCGAGGCGCTCCATGTCGACCTGTTCGCCGGTGACGCTGCGGACCACCTCGGGACCGGTGACGAAGATCCGGCCCGCACCGCTCATCACCACGATGTCGGTCAGCGCCGGCCCGTACGCGGCGCCGCCGGCCGCCGGGCCGAGCACCACGGAAATCTGCGGCACCCGGCCCGACGCCCGGACCATGGCGGCGAAGACCTGACCGACCGCGTCCAGCGCGACCACGCCCTCGGCGAGCCGGGCCCCGCCGGAGTGCCAGAGGCCGAGCACCGGGACCCGTTCCCGCACCGCGGTGTCGATCGCGTCGACGATGTGCCGGCACCCGTCGGTGCCCATCGCGCCACCCATCCGGGTGGCGTCGGTGGCGTACGCGACGGCCGGCGTGCCCTCGATCTCGCCCCGCGCCCAGAGCACACCGGAGGTGTCCCGGGGTGCCAGCAGGCGCAGCGTGCCGGCGTCGAAGAGCGCCCGCAGCCGCGCCTCCGGGTCGCGGTGGTCCACTGTCGAGGTGTCGGCGCCGACGGCGGTGCTGGTCACATCAGCCTCCCGGGAGATGGGGTCAGGCCCGCGCGAAGACGAGAGCCACGTTGTGGCCCCCGAATCCGAACGCGTTGTTCAACGCGGCGGGGATCTCCATGTGGCGCGCCTTGTGGGCGGCCACCTCCATGGTGAGGCCGTCGTCCGGGTCTTCGAGGTTGATGGTCGGAGGAACGACACCGTCGCGGATGGCCAGGATGGTGGCGATCGACTCCAGCGCCCCGGCCGCGCCGAGCAGGTGACCGGTCATCGACTTGGTCGCCGCCAGCACCGGATGGTCACCGAGCGCCTGGTGCAGCGCGCCGATCTCCAGCATGTCGCCGACCGGTGTCGAGGTGGCGTGGGCGTTGACGTGCACGATGTCACGCTTGGCCACGTCCGCGTCGGCGATGGCCTTCGCGATCGCCCGGATCGCGCCCTCGCCCTCGGCGTGCGGCTGCACGATGTCGTACGCGTCGGAGGTGATGCCGGCGCCGGCGAGGCGGGCGTACACCCGGGCCCCCCGGGCGGCGGCGTGGTCGGCGCGCTCCAGGACGACCACCCCGGCACCCTCGCCGAGCACGAAGCCGTCCCGGCCCTTGTCCCACGGACGGGAGGCCCGCTCCGGCTCGTCGTTGCGGGTCGACATGGCCCGCATCGAGGCGAACCCGGCGATCGGCAGCGGGTGGATGACCGCCTCGGTGCCGCCGGCCACCACCACGTCGGCCCGGCCGGCGCGGATGATGTCCAGGCCCAGCGCGATCGCCTCCGCACCGGTCGCGCAGGCGCTGGCCACCGAGTGCACGCCGGCCTTGGCGCCGAGTTCCAGCCCGACCCAGGCGGCCGGGCCGTTCGGCATCAGCATCGGCACGGTGTGCGGGGACACCCGGCGCGGCCCGGACGACTCGAGGATGTCGTCCTGGGCGAGCAGGGTGGTGGCGCCGCCGATGCCGGAGCCGACGCTGACCGCCAGCCGCTCCGGGTCCAGCCCGGAGTCGGCCAGGCCGGCGTCCGCCCAGGCCTGCTTCGCCGCGATGATGGCGATCGCCTCGGACCGGTCCAGCCGGCGCAGCTTGACCCGCTCCAGCACCTCGGACGGCTCCACCGCCAGCTGTGCGGCGATCCGGACCGGCAGTTCCGCCGCCCACTCCTGGGTGAGCGCACCCACCCCGGAGCGGCCGGCGATCATGGCGTCCCAGGTCGACGCGACGTCCCCGCCGAGCGGGGTCGTCGCGCCGAGCCCGGTGACGACGACGTCGGGGCGACTCATGATCAGGACTGCGCCTCGATGTAGCTGACGGCGTCCCCGACGGTCTTCAGGTTCTGCACCTCGTTGTCCGGGATCTTGACGCCGAACTTCTCCTCGGCCGCCACCACGACCTCCACCATGGAGAGCGAGTCGACGTCCAGGTCGTCGGTGAAGGACTTCCCCTCGGCCACGTCGTCCGGGTTCACCCCGGCAACCTCTTCGAGGATCTCGGCGAGGCCGGCGGTGATCTCGTCACGGGTCATTGCGGTCTGGTTCCTCTCATCGGGGGTTTCACTCGACGGCGGCGGCGCCGGCCGTCTCTCCGGCGCTGGCGCGCCGGAGGGGTCTTCAGGGGCAGCGGACGACCTGGCCGGCGTAGGTCAGGCCGCCGCCGAAGCCGAACAGCAGCACCGGGGCGCCGGAGGGCACCTCGCGCCGCTCGACCAGCTTGGACAGGGCCAGCGGCACGCTCGCCGCCGAGGTGTTGCCGGACTCGACGATGTCCTTCGCGATGATCGCGTCGGGGATGTTCAGCCGCTTCGCGATGCCGTCGATGATCCGGGCGTTGGCCTGGTGCGGCACGAACGCGGCCAGCTCGGCCGGGTCCACGCCAGCGCGCTCGCAGGCCTGCCGGGCCAGCGGCGCCAGCTCGGTGGTGGCCCAGCGGAACACCGCCTGCCCCTCCTGCTGGATGTACGGCCGCCAGCCCTCGATGCGCACCGCGTCGCTCTTCTCCGGCACCGAGCCCCAGACCACCGGGCCGACCCCGGCGGGCTCGCCCTCGGCGCTGGCGGTGACCACCGCGGCGCCCGCGCCGTCGCCGAAGATGATGCAGGTGGAGCGGTCCGTCCAGTCGGTGAAGTCGGAGAGCTTCTCGGCGCCGATGACGATGGCGTTGCGCGAGGCGCCGGCTCGGATGGCGTGGTCGACGGTGCCCAGCGCGTACGCGAACCCGGAGCAGGCGGTGTTGATGTCGTACGCCCCGGGCGCGGTGATGCCGAGCTTCGCGGCGACCCGGCAGGCCACGTTCGGGCTCCGGTCCACCGACGTGCAGGTCGCCACCACGACCAGGTCGATGTCGGCGGCGGTCAGCCCCGAGTTGGCCAGCGCCTTGCCGGCCGCGGCCGCGGCCATGTCGGCCACCGTCTCGCCGTCGGCGATCCGCCGGGTGACGATGCCGACCCGGTCCCGGATCCACTCGTCGTTGGTCTCCACGAGCTGGGCGATCTCGTCGTTGGTCACCACCCGGGAGGGCTGGTAGTGGCCCAGGGCGACGATGCGGCTTCCGGCAGCCATCAGTGCTGTCCTCCGATGCGGGCGAGCGGTTGGCCCGGGGCGACCGGGTCGTCGTGGTGGGCGAGCCACTCGGTGAGCACGCCGCTGTCGTGGGCGGTCACCTCGACCGGCCCCTGCCGGGTGGCCACCTGGCCGATGACCTGGCCGGCCCGGACCGTCGCGCCCTCGGCGAGGCCCTGGGCGGGCGCGAAGGTGCCGGCGGACGGGGCCACCACCACCCGGAACGAGATGGTCGGTTCGTGGCTCGGCGCCATCCCGTGCCGGGCGATCAGGTCGCGGGCGGCGGGCAGGTCGTCCGGGGTGTTCACGGTGACGATCTCCGGCGCGCCGGCGCCCTTGAGCTCCCGCTTGACCAGGCCGGCCAGCGTGCCGGCCGGGGGCAGTTCGATCACCCCGGTCACCCCGAGGTCGGCCAGCGTCCGCATGCACAGGTCCCAGCGGACCGGCGCGGTGACCTGCCGGACCAGCCGCTGCACCAACTCCCGGCCGTGGTTGACAGCGGTGCCGTCGAGGTTGGACAGCAGGATCCGGCTCGGGTCGGCCGGGGTGATCCCGGCGGCCACCGCGGCCAGGGCCGACTCGGCCGGCGCCATGTACGGGGTGTGGAACGCCCCGGCCACCTGGAGCCGGATGACCCGGGTCCGGGCCGGCGGCTCGGCGGCGAACTTGTCCAGGTTCTCCACCGCGCCGGCGGCGACGATCTGGCCGGCGCCGTTGCGGTTGGCGGCGTGCAGCCCGTGCGCCTCGATCGCGGCGAGCACCTCGTCCGGGTCGCCGCCCAGCACGGCCGCCATCCCGGTGGGCTCCAGCGCGCAGGCGGCGGCCATCTCGCGCCCCCGCACTCCGGCCAGCGTGATCGCCGCCTCGGCCGGCAGCACCCCGGCCAGCGCCGCCGCGCCCAGTTCGCCGACGCTGTGCCCGGCGGTCAGCGCGACGTCGTACATCGGCAGGTGCTCGCCGGCCAGCAGTGCCGCCGCCACCAGCAGCGGCTGGGTGCGGGCGGTGTCCTTGATCTCGTCGGCGTCGGCGGCGGTGCCGAGGTGCACCAGGTCGACCCCGGCCAGCGCCGACCACCAGCGCAGCCGCGCCTCGGCGCCGGGCAGGTCGAGCCAGGGGGTCAGGAAGCCGGGTTTCTGGGAACCCTGGCCGGGAGAGAGTACGGCGAGCACGTCTACAGACTCTCCCGGATACGCGTGGGTAGCGCTGTGCCGACCGCCACCAAACCACACTAGGACCTTTGGAGGGATCCTACAAAGATCGGCGGTGGTCATCACCCGTCTGTGAGGTTTTACCGACCCCTGGGGCCATTGTCTGGCTCGGGACCAGCGGGACCACTGGGTCGAGCCGGCCCACCGTCAGCGCCACCCGGAGCGCGAACGCGTCCCGCGGCGCGAGCGGGGAGAAGCCGGTGACCTCGGCGATCCGCCGCAACCGGTAGCGGACCGTGTTCGGATGCACGAAGAGGGCGCGTGCCGCGCTCTCCAACGTCCCGCCGGCGGCGAAGAAGGCGTCCAACGTCTCCAGCAGCTCACCCCCGGCGCGCACCAGCGTCGCGTACACGTCGTGCCGCAGCCGGCGGCGCGCCTCCGCGTCCCCGGCCAGCGCCCGCTCCGGCAGCAGGTCGCCGGCCGGCACCGGCCGGGGCGCGGTCGGCCAGGCCGGCGCGGCGCGGAAGCCGGCCAGCGCCGCCCGGGCCGACTCGGTGGCCTCGTCCAGGCTCGGCACCGCCGGGCCGACCACCACCGGCCCGTCCCCGAAGGCGCTGAGCAGCTTCCCGGTGGCGGCCACCGGGTCAGCGGCGCCACCGAGCACGATCACCAGCCGGTCGCCGTGCACGCCACCGATCACCTCGACGCCGATCCGCCGGGCCTGCCGGTAGACGGTGTGCAGGACGGCGGAGACCTCGCCGCCGGGGGAGCGGCCGACCGCTACCGCCACCGGCGGCGCGTCCGACCAGCCCAGCGCGGCGGCCCGGCTGGCCAGCACGTCCGGCGAGTCGCCGCGCAGCAGCGCGTCCACCAGCAGGGCCTGCAACCGGGCGTCCCACGCGCCGCGGGACTCGGCGGCCCGGGCGTAGACCCGGGCGGCGGCGAAGGCGATCTCCCGGGAGAAGCGCAGCACGGCCTCGCGCAGCTGCTGCTCCTCGCCCTCCGCGGCCAGGTGGGAGACCTGTTCCTCGACCACGTCGATGGTCACCTTGATCAGCGCGACGGTCTGCTGAAGGCTGATCGACCGGGCCAGCGCCTGCGGTGCGGCGGCGAAGACCTCGTCGGAGACCTCCTGGGTGCTGTCGGCGGTGCCGCCACCGTCGCGCAGCCACTGCACCAGCGAGCGGGCGCCGGCCTGGGCCACCAGCATGACCCAGGAACGCTGGTCGGCCGGGAGGGTGCGGAACCAGGGCAGGGTCTCGTCCATCCGGGCCACGCTGGCGGTGGCCAGCGCCCCCGCCGCGCGTTCGATCCGGCGCAGCGTGGCCGACAGCTCGCTACCGCCCGGCTCGTTCACCGCTCCAGCCTGACATGTCCTGACCAGGCGCTTCCCGCCGCCCCGGCGGTCAGGCCGACGGGGGAGCGGGCAGGCCCAGCTCCTGGGCCAGGATGGCGGCCTGCACCCGGCTGCGCAGGTCGAGCTTCGCGAGGATCCGGCTGACGTGGGTCTTGGTGGTGCTCTCCGCCATCGACAGCCGGTCGGCGATCTGCTGGTTGGACAGGCCGAGCCCGAGGCACGCCAGCACGTCGCGCTCCCGCGGGGTCAGCGCCGCCACGGCCGCCCGGGTGGCGGCGGAGGCGGCCGGCGCGGTCGCCGCGAACGCCGTGATCAGTCGCCGGGTCACCGCGGGAGCGATGAACCCCTCGCCCCTTGCGACCGTCCGCACGGCCGCCACCAGCCCGTCGGCGTCGGTGTCCTTGAGCAGGAAGCCGGCGGCCCCGGCCCGCAGCGCCCCGAAGACGTACTCGTCGAGGTCGAAGGTGGTGAGGACGAGCACGTCGGCGAGCCGGTCGGCGACGATCGCCCGGGTGGCCGAGATGCCGTCCAGCCGAGGCATCCGCACGTCCAGCACCGCCACGTCGGGCCGCAGCTCCCGGCAGAGCCGGACGGCCTCGGCGCCGTCGTCCGCCTCGGCCACCACCTCGACGCCCGGCGCACCGGCCAGGATCATCGCCAGCCCGGCCCGGACCGCGGCCTGGTCGTCGGCGAGCAGCACCCGGATCACCTTCGTCATGACACCCTCTCGTCCGACCGCGGTCCGGCGGCACGGCCGGTCACGGCGTCGCCTCCGTGGGCAGCTCCGCCCGGACCCGCCAGTCGCCGTCCTTGGGGCCGGCGGTGAACCGACCGTGCAGCAGCACGGTCCGTTCCCGCATCCCGACCAACCCGGCACCCGCGCCGGTCAGCGAGTCGCCGCCGGCCCGCACCGGGTTCGTCACGCTGACCACCACCTTCGCCGGCTCGTACGCGATCACCAGGTCGGCCCGGCCGGCACCGTGCTTGAGGGCGTTGGTCAGCGACTCCTGGACGATCCGGTACGCCGCCAGATCCACCCCGACCGGCAACGCGCGGGGCGCCCCGTGCCGCTGCACCCGGACCGTCAGCCCGGCGGCCCGGGCCCGGCCGACCAGTCCGTCCACCTCGCTCAGCCGGGCCCGGGTCGCCTCGTCCGTCGCGTCCGTCGCCGGTCCGCCCTCCGCCGGCTCCCGGAGCAAACCGATCATCTGCCGCATCTCGGCCAACCCCTGCACGCTGTTCTCCCGGATCACCCGCAGCGCCCGGTCGACCTGGTCCCGGTCCAGCCCGGCCACGGAGAGCGCGGCAGTGGCGTGGATGGCCACCGCGCTCAGGTGGTTGGCGACCACGTCGTGCAGCTCCCGGGCCATCCGGGCCCGTTCCGCGCTGACCGCCTGCCGCCGGTCCAGCTCGACCAGCCGTGCCGTCTGTTCGGCCCGGGCGCGCTCGGTCGCCGCCTGGTCCCGGTACTGCCGGACGCTGATCCCGGTGAGCACCGGCAGCACCCCGACCAGCACCACCGGCACCGCGACCCCCACCCCGCGCCAGTCCCGCAGCAGCGCCACCCCGAGCACCGCGCCGAGGACACTCAGCCCGACGGTGACCCGCAGCAGCCAGCGCCAGGTCCGCGCGGAACCGAACACGCACGCGTCGTAGATCACCTGGGTGTAGACCAGGACGGTCGCCAGGGAAAGGCCCAACGCCAGGTCGGCCAGCACCGCCGCGGTGCCGAGCGCCAGGCTGGCCCGGCTGGCGACCCGGCGCAGCCCGACCGCCAGGCAGACCGCCAGCAGCGGCAGCAGGGACAGCGCCGCCGGCACGTCCGGGCTCCAGGGCAGCTGCGACCGGGTGCTCAGGGCGTGCACGACCAGGCCGCCGCCCAGCGAACCGCCGCCCAGCGCGAGGTCCCGGCCGAGGGTGCCGGGCCCGAGCCACGCTGGCGGTCGCATGGCACCGATCCCACCACAGCCGCGGCCGCTCGGGCTCCGACCGGCGGCGGAGGTCCCGCCCGCCCGCGTCCCCCGAAGGAGGTACGCCGCCAGCACGCCCGCTGCCGGCCGCCGGGCCCGGCCGGCGTGGCCCGCCGGCCGGCGTCCGGTCCGGATCCGTCGAAGGGCCGTGGCCCGGGTCCGTCGAAGGATGGAGCCGAATCTCCTCTCCGCCGTCGAGGTCGGCGGCCGCCGACCGGGCGAGGCTGGTGACCGGAGGAAACGGGAGGGTCAGCGATGCTGGTGGCGGTCATCGTCGCGTGTGAGATCGGGTTCTGGGTGGTGCTCGGCGCCGGGCTGCTCGCCCGCTATCCGCTGCGCCGGCCCCGGCTCGGCGCGGCACTGCTGGTCTGCGTACCGCTGGTGGACCTGGTGCTGCTCGCGGCGACCGCTGTCGACCTCCGGCGCGGCGCCACCGCCGACGTCACGCACGGGCTGGCGGCGGCCTACCTCGGCTTCTCGGTGGCCTTCGGCCACTCGATGGTCCGCTGGGCCGACCAGCGGTTCGCGCACCGGTTCGCCGGCGGCCCGCCGCCGGTGAAGCCGCCCCGCGCCGGCTGGGCCCGGACCCGGTACGAGTGGCGGGAGTGGGGCAAGGGCCTGGCCGGCTGGGCGATCGCCTGCGGGCTGCTCGGCGCGGCGATCCTCTGGGTCGACGACGCGGAACGGACCCGGGAGCTGGCGAACTGGATCGGCAAGCTCACCCTCGCCATCGTGATCTGGCTGGTCGCCTTTCCGCTCTGGGAGACGATCTTCCCCCGCCGGGCCCGCCGCTGACCCGGGTATGCGCTGCACGGCTCGTCGGTCCCGGCCAGTACGGTGACAGGGCACGTCGGGGCCAGCACCGGCGGGCGACGGCGAGCGTGAGGAGACCGGGATGGCGCACGGGGAGGCCGACCACGGCTGCGCCCAGGGTGAGCCCTGCCGGTCGGGTCACCACGAGCAGCAGCCGGTCACCAAGCACCACCGCCGGCTGGTCGGCGGGCCACCGGTCGGGCCGGCCGAGCCGGGCCGCCAGCCCGAGCGGGCCGACGAGGATCCGCCGGTGCCCCGGCAGCGGGCCGTCGAGCCGGTCCCGCCGGAGGTGGAGCCGGCCGGCACCGGCGGCTGCCGCAGCGACCTGCCCGGCTGGGCGGGCGCGCACCGGCACGGCCCGGTCCGCCCGCCGCGGCGCGCGACCCGCCGGGAGCGGCCCCCGCACCGTTGGTGCTGACCACACGGGCGCGCCCCGCCGGTTAGCGTGGTGCTCGTGGAGGCGATCGCCATCGACGCGTACGGGCCGGCCGACCTGCTCGCCGTGCGCGAGCTCCCGGAGCCGCCGGTCGGCCCGGACACGGTCCTGGTGCGGGTGCGCGTCGCCGGGGTGAACCCGGTCGACTGGAAGGTGCGCGAGGGGCACCTGGCCGCCGCCTTCCCCAGCCACTTCCCGCTGGTGCCGGGGTGGGACGCGGCCGGCGTGGTGGCAGCGGTGGGCCCCGCGGTGACCGGCTTCGCGGTGGGCGACGAGGTCATCGGGTACGTCCGGCGCGACGACATCCAACACGGCACGTACGCCGAACTCGTGCCCGCCCCGGAGCGGACACTGGCCGACAAGCCGGTGCAGGCGTCCTGGGCCGAGGCGGGCGGGCTGCCGCTGGCCGGGCTCACCGCCTACCAGGCCCTCCGGTCGGTCCGCACCGGTAGCGGGGACACCGTGCTGGTGCACGGCGCGGCCGGCGGGGTCGGCCACCTGGCCGTGCAGCTCGCCCGGGCCCTCGGTGCGCAGAAGGTGATCGGCACGGCGAGCCCGGACAACCACGACTTCGTCCGGTCGCTGGGCGCGGAGCCGGTCAGCTACGGCGACGGTCTGCTCGACCGGGTCCGGGCGGTGGCGCCGGACGGGGTGGACGTGGCGCTCGACCTGTTCGGCGGCGCCGCGCTGGATGTCTCGGCCCAACTGCTGGAGCGGCCGGCCCGACTGGTCTCCACGGCCGACCCGGAGCACGTCACCCGGCTGGGCGGCAGCTACCTGTTCGTCAAGCCGTCGACGGCGGATCTGAGCCTGCTCGCCGGGCTGGTCGACGCCGGCCGGCTCACCGTCCACGTGGCACGTACGTTCCCGCTGGCCGAGGCCGCCGCCGCGCACCGGCTGGTGGAGGCCGGGCACGTCCGGGGCAAGGTGGTGCTGGAACTCTGACCCGGCGCGGTCGCGGCTGCCGGGGCCGGCGCCCGCGCCGCCGGTCAGCTGGTGCGGCGACGGATCAGCAGCGCGATCCCGGCCAGGCCGAGGGTGATCACCAGCACCACGGCGCCGTTGAGCAGCAGCAGGCGCTGCATCTCGCCGAGCGCCTCGTCGATGTCCCGGGCCGGGTCGAGGGCGTCCTCGGGGATCACCCGCTCACCGCCGCCGACACCGCCACTGACCGTGTCGAACTCCCGCTCCAGCGGCACCCCGGCGGTGCGCAGCGTCTCGGACATGGACAGCCGGCCGAGGAACCAGCCCGCGCTGGTCTTGCGGTTGTCCGGCTGCTTGGCCGGCCGGAACACCCGCGGCCCGCCCTTGGCCTTGGGGTAGAGGTCGAAGGTCTGCTTCGGCGTGTCGCCGGCCAGCACCACGATCGTGTACTTCGGACCGAGGTCGCCCGCCTTCGGGCCGGTCTTCTGCCCGATGCCGGGCAGGAAGTTGACCTGGTCGATGACGGCGACGACGTGCTGCGGGTGGGATTCGGCGCGCAGCCGCAGCGGCTCGGCCAGCCCGTCCCCGGTGATGTCCACCCCGGCGGGCGGGGGCTTCGGGGCGGCCGTCGCCGGGCCTGCGGTGGCCACCGCGACCAGCGTCGCCGCCAGCCCACCCACCAGTACCGCGACCAGTCGCCTCATCCTTCGGACCATCGCCGCCTCCTCGCCCCGTTCGATGGATGGCTTCGCTGCAGGTCACGTGCGTGGTTGGTGGACGGAGGTGACCGTGGCCACAGGCCGGGACCCACCTCAGAGACTCCGCGGAACGTCGCTCGGTTGCAGCTGGTGGAACAGTATTTGGAACTATCTGCGATCTCGGCTCGACTAATGTGCGGCAGCCGTTGTTGATCAGCGGGCGGATCGTACCTTTGCGGAGGGTGTCATGGGGGGCAGGGTCGCACGTGTGGCGCGTACCTGGCCAGCGGTGTTCGGCGTGGCGCTCGGCGTGTCTCTGTTGCCGGCGGCACCGGCGGCCGCGCACAACTCGCTGACCGGCAGCGATCCGCGCGACGGCGCCCGGGTGGCGACCGCGCCGGCCCGGATCGAACTGCGGTTCCTGGCCAAGCCGGACCCGGCCACGACGAAGATCACAGTCACCGGGCCGGACAACGTGGCCGCGCTGGGTGGGGCGCCGACCTTCACCGGCAACCGGGTCCGCCTGCCGTTCAAGCCCGGCAAGGCGGGGCTCTACATCGTCGGCTACCGGGTGGCCTCCAGCGACGGGCACCCGGTCACCGGCGAGGTGCGGTTCACCCTCACCACCGGCACGCCGGCCGACCCCTCGGCGTCGGCCACCGCCCCGGCGACCGCCGTCCCACCGGCCTCGCCATCGGGCGGACCGGCGGCCGCGTCGAGTGCGGACGCCAGCCTCTCGGCGGTGCCGGCGGCCGAGGAGCGTACGGACTCGGGCGGCCGGGGCTGGCTCTGGGCGCTCGGCGGGGCCGTGCTGCTCGCTGCCCTGGTCGCCGGCCTCCTGCTGCGCCGCCGCTCCGCCCGCGGCTGACGCCCGGGGTCGACCGAGGTCAGACCAGTCGGACCCGGGCGGCGCGCAGCCGGGTCAGTGTGCGTTCGCGGCCGAGCACCTCCAGCGACTCGAACAGCGGCAGGCCGACCGTACGGCCGGTGACCGCGACCCGGACCGGGGCCTGCGCCTTGCCGAGCTTGAGCCCGCGCTCCGCGCCGACCGCCTCCAGCGCGGCCTTGAGCGACTCGGCGTCCCAGGACTCCAGCGCCTCGAACGCCGCGATCGCCGCCTCCAGCAGCTCCGCCGAGCCCTCCTTCATGGCCTTTGCCCAGGCCGCCTCGTCGATCAGCGGCGAGGCGAGGAAGAGGAAGTCGACGTTCGGCACGATCTCGCTGAGCACCGCGATCCGGGTCTGCGCCAGCGGAGCCACCGCCGCGAACGCGTCGGCGTCGAACTCGGTCGGCTGCCACGGCGGCGGCGCGATCGTGCCGGTGCCGGTCAGCCAGGGCTGGCAGGCCGCGACGAAGTCCTCGATCGGCAGCGCCCGGATGTACTCCCCGTTGAACGCGCGCAGCTTCTTCTCGTCGAAGAACGCCGGCGACGGGTTGACCTCCGTCAGCCGGAACTCCTCCTCGATCACCGACCAGGGCACGATCTCCCGGTCGCCGGAGGGCGCCCAGCCGAGCAGCATCAGGTAGTTGCGCATCGCCGCGGCGAGGTAGCCCTCGTCCCGGTACGCCTCCAGGGCGACCTTGTCGCGCCGCTTGGACAGCTTCTGCCGCTTCTCGTTCACCACCACCGGCACGTGCGCCCAGGTCGGCGGCTTGACCCCGAGGGCGTCCCAGAGCAGCTGCTGCTTCGGGGTGTTCGGCAGGTGCTCCTCGGCCCGGATCACGTGGGTGATCCCCATGGTCATGTCGTCAACGACGTTGGCCAGCAGGAACACCGGCGAACCGTCGCCGCGGGCGATGACGAAGTCCTCGATCAGCTTGTTCTCGAAGGTGGGCTCGCCGCGGATCAGGTCGACCACCACCGTCTCGCCCTCGTCCGGCGTACGGAAGCGCAGCGCCCGGCCCTCGCCCGGACCCAGGCCGCGATCCCGGCAGAAGCCGTCGTAGCCCTGGTACTGCGAGCCGGTACGGGCCTGCACCGCCTCCCGGGTGCAGTCGCAGTAGTACGCCCGGCCCGACTCGTACAGCCGCGCCGCGGCGGCCCGGTGCTCGCCGGCGTACTGCGACTGGAAGTACGGGCCCTCGTAGCTGCCGCGCTCGATGCCGATCCAGTCCAGCGCGGAGAGGATGCCCTCGGTCCACTCCGGCTTGTTCCGTGCCGCATCGGTGTCCTCGATGCGGAGCACGAACACCCCGCCCTGCTGCTTGGCGTAGATCCAGTTCTGCAGGGCCGAGCGGGCGCCGCCGACGTGGAACATTCCGGTCGGGGAGGGGGCGAAGCGTACACGTACCGTCACGTCCTCCAGCCTACGGCGGCGCGCGACCGGATTCGGCCAGGGGTACCGGTCAGGGCACCGTACGGATCTTCAGCACCAGCACGCTGCCCAGCACGGTGACCGCCGCGGTGACCGCGTAGAGCGTCGGATAACCGCCCAGATGCACCACGAGCGGGGCGGAGAGCGCCGGGCCGAGCACCTGCGGGGCGGAGTTGGCGATGTTGATCACGCCGAGGTCCTTCGCCCGGTCGGTGGCCCGGGGCAGCACCTGGGTGATCAGGGCGGCGTCCACCGACAGGTAGACGCCGTAGCCGGCGCCGAGCAGCAGCGCGGCGAGCACCGCCATCGGCCAGACCGGTGCGACGGCGAGCAGCAGCGCCGCGACCGCCATGATCCCGCCGGCGGCGATCACGAAGACCTTCCGCCGGCCGGAGCGGTCGGAGAGCCGGCCGGCCAGCACCGCGGTCGCGGCCAGCCCGGCCGTGTAGAGCAGGATCAGCACCAGCAGGCCGCCCTCGGGGTCGGCCAGCCGCACCTGGTCGGTGAGGAAGTAGAGCAGGTACAGGGTGCCGAGGGCGTTGCCGAGCTGGACCAGGAACCGGGTGATCCAGGCCCAGCCGAAGTCCGGGTGGGCCCGCGGGGAGACCCACATCGAGGCGAGCAGCGCGCGCAGCCGCAGCGCCGGCCGGTGCCCGCGGGGCAGCGGGTCGTCGGCGGTGACCAGGGTGAACGGCAGCGTCAGCAGCAGCACCGCCACCGCGATCGCCAGGTAGCCGTTGGCGTTGCCGGTCACCACGGCGGTCACCAGCACCACGCCGAGCACCAGCCCGAGTGCCTGCGGGATGCCCACCCAGCCGGAGACCCCGCCGCGCTGGGTGACCGGCACCCGGTCCGGCACGGCGGCGGTGAGGCTGGCCAGCATCGCGTTGAAGCAGACCTGCGCGGCGACCCAGCCGAGGGCCACGCCGAGCACGGTGCGTTGCTGCGCCAGCAGCGCCAGGGCCGCGGCGCCGAGCAGCGCCCCGCCGGCGGTCCAGACGTGCCGGCGGCCGAACTCCCGGCCGCCCAGGCGCAGGCAGGTCCGGTCGGACAGCGCGCCGGCCAGCGGGTTGGCGAGCACCGCGGCGAGCGCGCCGAGGCCGGTGACCAGCGCGAGCGCCGTTTCCTTGTCGGCCGGGGCGATCCGTTCCACCTGCTGCGGCAGCAGCACCTGGATCGGGGTGAAGAAGGCCATCCACACGCCGAGGTTGGCCGCGAAGATCAGCGCGATCCAGCCGCGCCGGACCGGGACGGTCGGCTCGGCCAGCGCCGCCGGCAGCGAGGCCGGCGTCGGGTCGACGGTGGTCACGCGGCCGGTGCCCGGCGACTGGCCGCGATCACGTCGCGGAGCCAGGCGTACGAGGACTTCGGGGTGCGGACCTGGGTGTCGAAGTCGACGTGCACCAGGCCGAAGCGCTTGGTGAAGCCCTCCGCCCACTCCCAGTTGTCCAGCAGCGACCAGACGAAGTAGCCGCGCACGTCCACCCCGTCGTCCAGGGCAGCCCGGACCGCGCGCAGGTGGCCGTCGAGGTAGGCGATCCGCTCCGGGTCGGGCACCCGCCCGGTGTCGTCCGGGGCGTCGTCGTAGGCGCAGCCGCTCTCGGTGATCTCGATCGGCGGCAGGTCGTCGCGGTAGGTGTCGCGCAGCCAGCCGAGCAGTTCGCGCAGCCCGTCCGGCGCGACCGGCCAGTCGAAGGCGGTCCGCGGGTAGCCGTCCAGCGGCACCAGGTCGAACGGCAGCGGGGAGCCCTCCTCCGGGGCGCGTACCGCGGTGGGGTTGTAGTAGTTGACGCCGAGCACGTCGATCGGCGCGGCGATCACCGCCAGGTCGCCGTCGCGGACCACGCCGGCGTCGAAGTCCTGCCCGGCCGGGTAGCCGCGGCCGAGCAGCGGGTCGGTGAAGAGCCGGTTGTGCAGCGCCTCGTACGCGGCCGCGGCGGCCCGGTCGGCGTCGGTGTCGCCGGCCAGCCGGACCGGCGAGTAGTTGTTGGCGATGGCGACCGGGCTGGTGCTGCGGGCGCGCAGCGCGCCGACGGCGAGACCGTGGCCGAGCAACTGGTGGTGGGCGACCGGAAAGGCGTCGAAGAGCAGCATCCGCCCCGGCGCGTGCACCCCCATGCCGTGGCCGAGGCTCATGTGGACGAACGGCTCGTTGAGGGTGATCCAGAGCTTGACCCGGTCGCCGAGGCGGGCCGCGGTCAGGTCGGCGTACTCGGCGAAGCGGTGCGCGGTGTCCCGGTTCAGCCAGCCGCCGGCGTCTTCGAGCGGCTGCGGCAGGTCCCAGTGGAACAGCGTGGCGACCGGGTCGATGTCGCGGGCCAGCAGGTCGTCGACCAGCCGGTCGTAGAAGTCCAGCCCGGCCGGGTTGGCCGCGCCGGTGCCGCCGGGCTGGACCCGGGGCCAGGCGATCGAGAAGCGGTACGCGGAGACGCCGAGGCCGGCCACCAGGTCGACGTCCTCGGTGTGCCGGTGGTAGTGGTCGCACGCCACGTCGCCGGTGCTGCCGTCGACGATCCGGCCGGGGGAGTGCGCGAACGTGTCCCAGATGGACGGTCCCCGGCCGTCCGCCGCGACGGCGCCCTCGATCTGGTAGGCGGAGGTCGAGACGCCCCAGCGGAAGCCGGCGGGGAAGTCGGGCATCGGATCGGTCGGCATGCGTCCTCCCGGTGAACACGAAACGTGTTCGGACTTTAGGACGCGGCCGGCGAATACGCCATAGGCGCTCGTCGCCGGCAAGGCAATGGTTTTCGGCGTGTCTTTTCCGAACCCGTCCAGGTAAGTCCGAATTTGTGCATAGAGTGCCGATATCGTGGGATGTCCTCACTGGAGGAAGACGGAAATGATCCTCGTGGAACGCAGTGCGCACGTGGCGGCGCCGATGGAAGCGGTCTGGGACGTGGTGCAGCGGGCCGAGCAGTTGCCGGCCTGGCTGGCGGGGGTCCGCGCGGCCGAGGTGCTCTCGGGGGAGGGCTTCGGGCGGCGGCAGCTGGTCCAGGCCGGACGTGGCGCGGCGCATGAGGCCGAGGTGATCGCCTATCAGGAGCCGACCCTGATCGGCTGGCGCGAACGTGCCAAGGGCGCCGGTGCCCGGGCGGAGGCGCGCACCGAGATCTACGTCCAGCTCACCCCCGACGAGGAGGAGGAGGGCGGGACGATCGTGCGGCTCATCGTCGTACGCTGGCCGGCCGGTCCGGTCAAGGCCGCCCTGCTCCGGCTCGGCCTGCGTCGGGTCGGCGCCGACCTGGAGGACTCGCTCGCCCGGCTGACCGACCTGGCCGCCGTCGGCTGACCGGGCTCCGTCCTGGCGTCACCCGCGACGGCGGTGGCCCGGGTCCCCGCCAGGGACACCGGACCACCGCCTGATCGCGCCTGCCCCGCTCTCGGGTCGCGGGGACGACGAAGGGCCCGGCGCGGATCGCGCCGGGCCCTTCCTCGCGTGCTGCCTAGCTGTCGCCGCCGGTCTCGCCGACCGGGGCGGCGTTGACGTCCTCGATGGCGTACTTCTTGGCCGCCTCGGCCGGCACGGTGGCCGGCACCACGCCGCGGAGCGCGAGCTGCCGCAGCGTCGCCACCACCACCGACTCGGCGTCGACGTGGAAGTGCCGGCGCAGTGCGTGCCGGGTGTCCGACATGCCGAAGCCGTCGGTGCCGAGCGAGGTGTAGTCACCGGGCACCCAGCGGGCGATCAGATCCGGCACCGCGCGCATCCAGTCGCTGACCGCGATCTTCGGCCCGTCGGCGTCGGCCAGCTTCCGCTGGACGTACGGCACCCGCTGCTCGGCGCCCGGGTTGAGCAGGTTGTGCTCCTCGCACTCGACCGCGTCCCGGCGCAGCTCGGTCCAGGACGTCACCGACCAGACGTCGGCGGCCACGCCCCAGTCCTGGGCGAGCAGCTGCTGCGCCCGCAGCGCCCACTGCATGCCCGTGCCGGAGGCCAGCACGTTGGCCTTCGGGGCGTCGCCGTCGACCTGCGGCGCCGGGGAGTAGCGGTAGATGCCCTTGAGCAGCCCCTCGACGTCCACGTCGGACGGCTCGGCCGGCTGCAGGATCGGCTCGTTGTAGACGGTGAGGTAGTAGAAGACGTTCTCCTGCGCCTCGCCGTACATCCGGTGCAGGCCGTTCTCCACGATGTGCGCGATCTCGAACGCGAACGCCGGGTCGTACGCGACCACCGCCGGGTTGGTGGCGGCGAGCAGGTGCGAGTGGCCGTCCTCGTGCTGGAGCCCCTCACCGTTGAGCGTGGTGCGGCCGGCGGTGGCGCCGAGCAGGAAGCCCCGGGCCATCTGGTCGGCGGCCGCCCAGAGCCCGTCGCCGGTGCGCTGGAACCCGAACATCGAGTAGAAGATGTACATCGGGATCATCGGCTCACCGTGCGTCGCGTACGACGAGCCGGCGGCGGTGAACGAGGCGACCGAACCGGCCTCGTTGATCCCCTCGTGCAGGATCTGCCCGCCGAGGGCCTCCTTGTACGACAGGAACAGCTCCCGGTCGACGGCGGTGTACCGCTGCCCGTGCGGCGAGTAGATCTTCGCCGTCGGGAAGAGCGAGTCCATGCCGAACGTGCGGGCCTCGTCCGGGATGATCGGCACCCAGCGCTTGCCGAACTCCTTGTCCTTCATGATGTCCTTGAGCAGGCGGACGAAGGCCATCGTGGTGGCCACCTTCTGCTTGCCCGAGCCCCGCTTGACGTCGGAGAACCGCTCCGAGCCGGGGATGACCAGCCGCTTGCCCTCGGTGCGCCGCGACGGCAGGTAGCCGCCGAGCTGCTTGCGCCGCTCGTGGAGGTAGGCGATCTCGTCGGACTTCTCACCCGGCGTGTAGTACGGCGGCAGGTACGGGTTCTCCTCCAGCGCCTTGTCCGGGATGTCGAGGAAGAGCCGGTCGCGGAAGGTCTTGAGGTCCTCCAGCGTCAGCTTCTTCATCTGGTGCGTGGCGTTGCGGGCCTCGAAGTGCGAGCCGAGCGTCCAGCCCTTGATCGTCTTGGCCAGGATCACCGTCGGCTGCCCGGTGTGCTCCATCGCCGCCTTGTAGGCCGCGTAGAGCTTGCGGTAGTCGTGGCCACCCCGCTTGAGGTTCCAGATCTCGTCGTCGCTGAGGTGCTCGACCATCTTGCGGGTGCGCGGGTCGCGGCCGAAGAAGTGCTCCCGCACGTACGCCCCGGACTCCGCCTTGTAGGTCTGGTAATCGCCGTCCGGCGTGGTGTTCATGAGGTTGACCAGCGCGCCGTCGGTGTCCGCGGCGAGCAGCGGGTCCCACTCCCGGCCCCAGACCACCTTGATGACGTTCCAGCCGGCGCCCCGGAAGAACGCCTCCAGCTCCTGCATGACCTTGCCATTGCCGCGGACCGGGCCGTCCAGCCGCTGCAGGTTGCAGTTGATCACGAAGGTGAGGTTGTCCAGCTCCTCGCGGGCGGCCACCCCGATCGCGCCGAGCGTCTCCGGCTCGTCCATCTCACCGTCGCCGAGGAACGCCCAGACGTGCTGGTCGGAGGTGTCCTTGATGCCCCGGTGGTGCAGGTAGCGGTTGAACCGCGCCTGGTAGATCGCGTTCAGCCCGCCCAGGCCCATGGAGACCGTGGGGAACTCCCAGAAGTCCGGCATCAGCCGCGGGTGCGGGTACGACGGCAGGCCGCCGCCCGGGTGGGACAGCTCCTGGCGGAACCCGTCGAGCTGGTGCTCGGTGAGCCGACCCTCGAGGTACGCCCGCGCGTACATGCCGGGGGAGGCGTGGCCCTGGTAGAAGATGTGGTCACCGCCACCCGGGTGGTTCTTGCCCCGGAAGAAGTGGTTGAAGCCCACCTCGTAGAGCGAGGCCGAGCTGGCGAAGGTGGAGATGTGCCCGCCGACGCCGATCTCCGGGCGCTGCGCCCGGTGCACCAGCATGGCCGCGTTCCACCGGACGTACGCCCGGATCCGCCGCTCGACGTGCTCGTCACCCGGGAACCACGGCTCGCGCTCCGGCGGGATGGTGTTGATGTAGTCCGTGGTGGTCAGGGACGGCACCCCGACCTGGCGCTCGCGGGCCCGCTCCAGCAGGCGCAGCATGACGTAGCGGGCGCGCTTGGTTCCGCGCTCGTCGATGACACCATCGAGCGACTCGACCCATTCGCTGGTTTCTTCAGGGTCGATGTCCGGAAGCTGGCTCGGCAGACCGGCGGTGATCACCGGGCGCTTGCGTTCCGTGGCCACTGGCGTTCCCTCGGTTGTGTGTGGGATAGGTCTCTAGCGCCATCCTGCCCCCTTGTGCCGCCTGCCGTCACGTCCACCGCCCCGAGACGCGACGCTCGACACAGGTACCCACCAGTAACTTTGCGCAATCGGCCGGCCGGGCCACGTTCCGCGGCGATCCGGCCGGCCGCGGGCCGCTCGCACCGGGTGCCGGTCGCCGCGCCGGGCGGGCTTGTCCGGCCGCCCTACCCTGCCGGCATGAGATGGCGACCGGTGGTGCTCGGCGGCGCGATGGCCGCCGTCGGGGTGGTCGGCACGGCGGTCGGCGGGGTGGCCGGCTGGCTGGTGTCACCGGGGGCGTTCCTGATCGCGGCGGCGGGCGCCACGCTGGCGCTGCTCGGGGTCGGGCTGATCCGCGACGCGCGACGCCCGCGCGGCCGGCACCGCCCGCAGGACGCGGCGTCGGGTGCGCTGTACGCCGGCCCCACCGGGGACGTCGGCAC
>NZ_QGSW01000397.1:0-24706 GCF_003176715.1 Micromonospora sp. S4605 | reverse complement strand
GGGCCGGCGGTCAGGGCGGCGCGGGGCCGGCCGGACCCGGTGAGGAGCCCGGCCGGCGTGCCGCTGGGCGGTACGGGTCAGGAGCAGGCGGTGCCGTCGAGGGTGAAGCCGCCCGGTGCGGGCAGCGTGCCGCCGGAGTACGTGCCCTGGAAGCCGAGGGTGACCGTGCCGCCGGCGGGCAGGCTGGCGTTCCAGGCGGCGTTGCGGACGGTGATCCGGTCGCCGGACTGGCTCCACTCGCCGTTCCACCCGTTGCTCAGCCGCACCCCGGCGCCGGCGGTGAAGGTGAGCGTCCAGCCGGTGCGGGCGGCGGCGCCGTGGTTGGTCAGCCGCAGCTCGGCGGTGAACCCGCCCGGCCAGGAGTTCGGCGTGTAGGTCACCGCGCACCCACCGGCCGGCGGGGTGGTCGGCGGGGTCGTGGTCGGGGGAGTGGTGGTCGGCGGAGTGGTGCTGGGCGGTGCGGTGGTAGGTCCGGCCGCCACGGCCAGGTCGTACGCCCGCTGCGGCACGAACTGGCCGGCCGGGGCGATGCAGCCGTCCGCCTCGCCGGGCAGCTTCACCCAGAGGAACGCGTCGATCGCCGGGTCGCCGGTGGCGGTGGTGCTCGGGGTGCCGATCGCCCGGCCCTCGGGGTCGCACCACTCCGAGCCGGCCGGCCCGTTGCCGTTGCGGCTGGTGTCGATGACCGCCTTGAGCCGGGACACCCCGGTCGCCGCGATCACCGCCTTGGCGTACGCGACCTCGTCGGCGGTGCGGCGGTAGTTGGAGACGTTGAGCGAGATGCCGTCGGCGCTGTTGGCGATGTCCGCGCCGGTGAGTCGGGCGGCCGCCTCGCTGGGGGAGAGCCAGGCCGAGTGGCCGGTGTCGAAGTAGACCTTCGCGGCGGCCGAGGCGGCCTTGAGTCGCTTGCCGGCGTACGCCATCGAGGCCATCGTCTCGGCCTGCTGGGCGGCGGTCTGGCAGTTGGTCATCAGCGGCAGCACGTCCGGCTCCAGCACGATGGTGGCCGGGCGGCCGGCCAGCCCGGCCGCCACCTGGTCGACCCACTGCCGGTAGCTGGCGTGGTCCGGGGCGCCGCCGCTGCTCGCCCCGCTGCAGTCCCGGTTCGGGATGTTGTAGACCACCAGGATCGGCACCTTGCCGGCGGCGGCCGCCGCGCCGACCAGGGCGTCCACCTCGCCGCGTACGGTCGAGGTGTTGGTCCGGGTGAACCAGCGACCCTGCGGCACGTTCGCTATCCGGTCCCGGATCACGGCCGCGCGCGGGTCGCTCGGGTTGGCCGCGACCCAGGCCGCCGCGGCGGTGGCCGGGTCCACGTAGAACGCCGAGTCGGCCGCGGACGCGGCCGGGGCGCGGAGGATGCCGACGGTGGCGGCGGCGACGGTGAGCGCGGCGGCGGCCGCGGCGAGCGCCGGTCTGCTTCTCATGCTCTCTCCCGGGAATTGATCGACGAGCGCCGCTGGAAGCGCTCCCATGCATGGTCGTCAACCTACGGCCTGATTGCCGCCGTGTGAAGACCCGGTTGCCCGCGCGCTCCGGCGGGCTCCGCGGCGAGCCGGGAGAATGCGGGAATGCGCCTGGTCATCACCGCCGACACGCACGTGCCGAAGCGCGCCAGGGACCTTCCGGCGCCGCTCTGGGCGGCCATCGACGCCGCCGACGTGGTGCTGCACGCCGGGGACTGGGTGGACGAGGCGCTGCTGGACGCGATGCTGGCCCGGTCCCGCCGGCTGGTCGGGGTCTACGGCAACAACGACGGCCCGCCGCTGCGCGCCCGGCTGCCCGAGATCGCCCGGGTGGAGCTGGCCGGGCTGCGGGTGGCCGTGGTGCACGAGACCGGCCCGCGCACCAAGCGTGAGGAGCGCTGCGCCGCCCGGTTCCCCGACTGCGACCTGCTGGTCTTCGGCCACTCGCACATCCCGTGGGACACCGTGGCCCCCGGCGGGCTGCGGCTGCTCAACCCGGGATCACCGACCGACCGCCGGGCCCAGCCGTACGCCACCTACCTGACCGCCCGGGTGGCGGCGGGGCGGCTCGACCGGGTCGAGCTGCACCGCCTGCCACCGCGCTGACCGACTCACCGGCCGCGGCCGGTCTCCGCCTGGAGTTCGTCGATCCGCTTCGAGGCCTCCGCCTTGGTCAACCCGTCCGGCACCTCCGCGTCGGCCTCCCGGGCCAGCGTGGACAGGTAGGACTCCTGGGCCGCGGTCGGCGGCTCCTCGCCGGTGACCCACTCGTCCGGGTCCTTGATCGCGCCCCGCGGGTCCGGCTGGTCGTTGCTGCGATCCGTCATGATCTCCACCTTCCTTCGAACAGGCGTGCCAATACCCGGACCGGCGGCGGTTCATGCGGACCGCCGGCCGCTTTCGCCGCCGGGCAGCGACCCGCCGGGCGGCGCGACAGGGCGCCGGGCGCCGGGCGCATACGATCACCGGATGGCGGCGGACCGGGGGCAGGTGGTGGTGGTCGGCGCCGGGATCGCCGGGGTGGCCTGCGCCGCCGAGCTGCACCGCGCCGGTGTCCCGGTGCAGATCCGGGAACGCGGCCGGGTGCCGGGCGGCCGGATGGCGAGCCGGCGCTTCGACGGCCGGCCGGCGGACATCGGCGCCGCGTACCTCACCGCCAGCGACCCCGACTTCGCCGCCGTGGTCGAGCGGTGGCGGGCCGCCGGCCTGGTCCGGGAGTGGACCGACACCTTCGTGGCGTACGGCGCCGACGGTCGCCGGGAGGTGCCGGGCCCGATGCGCTGGGCGGCGCCGCGCGGGCTGCGGTCGCTGGTCGAACACCTGGCCCGCGACCTGCCCGTGGCGGTGGACCGGCTGGTGCTCGGCGTCGAACCGGGCCCGGTGGTGGACGGGTCGCCCTGCGCGGCGGTGGCGCTGGCCATGCCCGGGCCGCAGGCCGCCCTGCTGCTCGACCCGGCGCTGGCCGCGGCCACCCGGGCCACCCAGGCGCAGCGCTGGTCGCCCTCGCTCGCCGCGGTGCTGCGCTTCCCGGAGCGCCGGTGGCCCCGGTTCCGCGGCGCGTTCGTCAACGACCACCCGGTGCTCAACCTGGTCTGCGACGACGGCGACCGGCGCGGCGACGACGCCCCGGTGCTGGTCGCGCACACCACCCCCGGGTTCGCCGCCGGTCACCTGGCCCAGCCGACCGCCGCCGGGCCGGCCGTCGAGCAGGCCGTCCGGGACCTGCTCGGGCTGCCCGAGCCGGCCGAGCTGGTGCACGTGCACCGCTGGACGTACGCCAAGCCGACCGCCCGACCGGAGGGGACGTACCACCTCGACGCCGACGGCGTCGGGCTGGCCGGGGACGCGTTCGGCCCGCCCCGGGTGCAGAGCGCCTGGCGGTCGGGGCGCGACCTGGGCCGGGCCCTGGTCGAGCGGCTGAGCTGACCGCCGGCGCGCCCTCCATCCGCCCGGCGGAGGGCGTCCTGCGGGACGGCGTCGGGCCGCCCGGGTGGGCGGCAGGGCGGCGATGCGGCTGCTGGCCGGGTCAGGCCCGGGCCGCGCCGGCCACCGGCTCGGCCGCCCGCTCCGCCGGGTCGGCGGTGCGCTCGCCGGCCCGGTCCAGCAGCCGCATCACCGGGGTGGCCGCGACGCCGTGCACCACCACGGAGACGATCACCACCAGCCCGGTGGTGGCCCAGACCAGATCGGCCTGCGGGAAGTCCACCGCGGTGGTCGCGTACGCCAGGTAGAAGAGCGAGCCGACGCCCCGGATGCCGAACAGCGCGATCACCCAGTGCTCGGCGGGGCGGCCGGGGGCGCCGCGCAGCGACAACCACGCCACCAGCGGCCGGACCAGGAAGATCAGCGCCAACCCGACCGCGGCGGCCGGCCAGGTCAGCGGGCCCAGCAGGCCGCCCACCACGGCGCCACCGAAGAGCAGCAGCAGCAGGACGGTCAGCAACCGCTCGACCTGCTCGGCGAAGTCGTGCAGCACGGAGTGGAACTCGTGGGTGCGCTCGGCGGCCCGGATCGCCCGGGCGGCCACGAACACCGCCAGGAAGCCGTACCCGCCGACCACCTCCACCAGCCCGTACGCCAGGAAGGTCGCGGCCAGCGCGAGGAAGCCCTCGGCGTGCCGGGCCAGCCGCAACGGGTTGGGCGCCCGGAAGAAGAGCTTGCCCAGCAGCCAGCCGACCAGCCAGCCGCCGAGCACCCCGACCGCGACCTTGTAGAGCACGTCGACAGCGAGCCACCGGCCCAGCCAGTCGGCCGGGGCGAGGCCGGTGGCGGCGATGGCGATGGCCGCGTAGACGAACGGGAAGGCCAGCCCGTCGTTGAGCCCCGCCTCGGAGGTGAGCGCGAAGCGCACCTCGTCCTCGTTGTCCTCCACGTCGGTCGGCTCGCCCACCTGCACGTCCGAGGCGAGCACCGGGTCGGTGGGGGCGAGGGCCGCACCCAGCAGCAGCGCGGCGGCCGGCACCAGGCCGGCCCACCACCAGCCGAGCAGGGCCACCGCCGCGATGCACAGCGGCATCGCGATCGCCAGCAGCCGCCAGGTGGACGACCACCGCCGCCAGCTCAGCGGCCGGTCGATCTTCAGGCCGGCGCCCATCAGCGCGACGATCACGCCGATCTCGGTGAGATGGGTGGCGATCTCCCTGTGCACCAGCGGGTCGGGATCGGGCAGGCCGGTGGGGAGCAGGAAGACGAGCATGCCGAGCGCCAGGAAGGCGATCGGCATGGAGAGCGGCCGGCGTTCCAGCGCCCGGGGCAGGACCCCCGCCAGCAGCGCACCCACACCGACCACCGCGAACGCGACGTCCACCGGCTCCACGACCACCACCCTTCGCCGCGCCCGCGGGGCACGGGCAGGTGGTGACAGTCCATGCCCCGCCGAGGGCGTCCGTATTCCTCCCCGCCGCGCCGGTGCGGCGCGGGGATCACCTCCGGGCGAGGACGGGCGAGTCGGGCAGTGCCGCCAGCAGCGCCGCCGGGTCTTCGTAGACGGCCACCGCGCCGGCCCCGGCCAGCTCGCCGCGGCTGGTGCCGCCGCAGGTCAGGCCCACGCACGGGATGTCCAACTTGCCGGCGGCGGCGACGTCCCAGACCGAGTCGCCGACGAAGACCACCCGGGCGGCGTCCAGTCCGGACTGCTCCAGCGCGGCGACCAGGATGTCCGGCGCCGGCTTGCTCTCCCGGGCGTCCGCCGACGAGGTGACGGTGTCGATCACGTCGTCCGCGGCCAGCGCCCGGCGCAGCGCGGCCACCTCGTGTTCGGCGGCCGAGGTGGCGAGCACCACGCGCAGCCCGTGCTCGGCGCAGGCGCGCAGCAGGTCGGCGGCGCGCGGCAGTGGCTGGAGCCGCTCCCAGTACTCGCCGTAGAGGGTGTCGTGGGCGTCGCGCAGCCGGTCGTCGGCGTCCCGGTCGCGTTCCGGGCCGAGCAGGTGGTCGAGCAGCTTGTCCGAGCCCATCCCGATGGCGCGGTGGATGGTCGCCATCGGGACCGGCCGGTCGTCCTGGCGCAGCGCCTCCCACCAGCTCACGGTGTGCAGGTAGGTGCTGTCGACCAGGGTGCCGTCGACGTCGAAGAGGACACCGGCGGGGTTGTCGGTAGGCATGAAGCGCCTCCTACCCTCTCCGGGCCCGGCCGACGCCAGCGGCGTCAGTCGGACGGCAGCAGGATCTCGAACCAGACGGTCGACCCGCGTACGGTCGGGTCCGTCCCCCAGGCGTCGCTGAGCTCCTCGATCAGGCCGAGCCCGCGTCCCCGGCTGCTCAACGTGTCGGTCTGCGCCCGGGTGACGGTGCCCCGGGTGCCCGAGTCGGCGACCGACACCAGCAGCCGCTCCGGGCTGAGGTCGATCTCCACCCGGGCGGCGGTGCCGGCGTGCAGCAACGCGTTCGTGGTCAGCTCGCTGGTGCACAGGACCGCCGCCCCGATCACCGAGTCGGCCACCCCCCACTCGGTGAGCTGCCCGCTCATCCAGTGCCGCACCCGGCTCGGCGCGGTCGGCTCGGCCGGCACCTCCATGCCCGCCGACCGGCTCGGCCGCAGCGCGTGTTCCACCGCGAGCACCGCGACGTCGTCCTCGGTGGCGCCGGGCACCGCCGCGGAAGCCACCGCGCACAGCGCCCGAGGGTCCCCGCTGCCCGCGCCGGCGACCGCCTCGGCCAGCGAGCCCAGGCCGGTGGCCAGGCCCTGCCGCCGCCGTTCCACCACGCCGTCGCTGAACAGCAGGAGCGTGTCGCCGGGGGCGAAGCGGACAGTGGTGGTTGCCGGCCGGGAGCCCAGCCCGAGCGGGGCGCCGGTGGGCACCTCCACGTACTCGGCGAGCGGCTCGCCGGCCGGGTCGCACCGACGGATCAGCGGGGCCGGGTGGCCGGCGCTGGCCAGGGTGAGCCGCTGCCGCTCGGCGTCGACCACGCCGAGCACCACTGTCACGAAGAGCTCGTGCGTGCCGGCCTCGGCGCACAGGCTGGTGACCAGCCGGTCCAGCCCGGCCAGGACGGCGTCCGGCCGGGGGTCGTTGAGCGCCAGCGCGCGCAGCGCGGCGCGTACCTGACCCATCCGGGCGGCGGCCTGCACGTCGTGCCCGGCCACGTCGCCGAGCACCACGCCCAGCTCGCCGCCGGGCAGCAGGAAGGCGTCGTAGAAGTCCCCGCCCGCGGCGTTGCCGTCCACCCCGGGGTCGTACCGGGCGGCGATCCGCAGCCGGGGCAGGTCCGGCAGGTGCTCCGGCAGCATGCTGCGTTGCAGCAGCTGGGCGGTGCCGTGCTGGGTCTCGAACCGGCGGGCCCGCTCGGCCGCCTGGCCGGCCAGCTCGGCCGCGGCGGCCAGCAGCGCGCGCTCGGCGGCCGACCAGCTGTGCGGGGCCTGGTAGCCGACCGACAGCCCGCCGCGCACCACCGAGGCGCGCAGCGGCACGGTGGCCAGCGCCCGGATCTTCTGGTCGTGCCGGTCCACCGCGGTCTCCCGCAGCGGCTGCCCGTCCGCCGCGAAGTGCGGCACCCCGCTGCGCGCCGCGACCACCACCGGGGCCGGCCAGTCCGCCGGCGTACGCCGCCACAGCGGCGGCAGCCGCTCGTCGGCCTCGTCCAGCAGCTCACCGCGGATCCGCCGGACCAGCCGCCAGCCGCCCCCGCCCTCGTCGACGGCGAAGGTGACCAGGTCGGCGTCGAACGAGGTGATCGCGTAACGCAGCGCGACCCGGGCCACGTCGTCCAGGGTGAGGGTGCCGGCGAGCGCGGCGGAGAAGTCGCTGAGGCTCTGCAACTGCTGGGTGACCTGGGTGGTCTCCGCCGCCACCGTGAGCACCCCGACGATCCGGCCGGCGCCGTCGCGCACCGCGGAGTAGCCACGGGTGAAGACGACGTGCTCGACCACCCCGGAGCCGCGGCGGTGCAGCGGCAGGGTGGTCTCCTTCTCCAGGAACGGCTCGCCGGTGCGGTAGGTGTGCTCGACCGCGTCACCGAAGCCGGGGGCCCGCCAGATCTCGGCGAACACCTCCGGGGCCGGCCGGCCGACCGCCTCCGGATGCTTGTCGCCGATCAGCTCGGCGTACCCGTCGTTGTAGAGCAGCAGGAAGTCGTCGCCCAGGGTGAGGGCCATCGGTACCGGGGAAGCCAGCACCACGTCGACCACCGCGCGCAGGGTCGGGTCCCAACCCTCCGGCGCGCCCAGCGAGGTGCCCGCCCAGTGGTGGCCGAGGACGGCGGTCGCGGCACCCGGGGCGGCCGGCGCCCCCGAGACCGGCGCTGGTGGCGTGGGGACCCGCCCGACCGTTCCTGGCATGACCGCAGCCTAGCCCGAGCACCGGTCCGGCATTCCGGATCATGCGCCGCGCGTCGCGTCGGACGCCGGTTCATGCAGGTCACGGCCGGTGTGGCGCGACATGTCGGGAAAAACGTGGTGACCGGCGCGGCGTGCCCGGTGAGCGACGGGGTAAGCGCGCGGCGCAGACCATGCGACAGGAGGGACATCATGCCGGAAACCCTGGCGGTCAGGCAGGTCGACATCGGCGATGCCGTGGCCGACATGTGGAGGTCGGTGCTGTTGTTCATACCGAGGGCCATCGCGTTCATCGCGATCCTCGTGGTCGGATGGCTCATCGCCAGAGCCGTCCTGAAGATCGTGGACACGGTACTGGAACGGGTGAACTTCGACCGGGCCGTCGAGCGCGGCGGCATCAAGCGCGCACTGGAACGCACCAAGTACGACGCCAGCGACATCCTGGCGAAACTGGCGTACTACGCCGTGCTGCTGTTCACCCTGCAGTTCGCCTTCGGCGTCTGGGGCCCGAACGCGATCAGTGACCTGATCTCGGGCGTGGTCGCCTGGCTGCCGCGGGCCTTCGTGGCGATCGTCATCGTGGTGGTGGCGGCCGCGATCGCCAACGCCGTCCGGGACCTGGTCGCCGGCGCGCTCGGCGGGCTGTCGTACGGCCGGATCCTGGCCGACCTGGCAGCGATCTTCGTGATCGCGCTCGGCGTGATCGCGGCGCTCAACCAGGTGGGCATCGCCACGACGGTGACCACGCCGGTACTGGTGGCGGTGCTCGCCACCGTGGCCGGCATCCTGATCGTCGGGGTCGGCGGTGGCCTGGTGCGGCCGATGCAGAGCCGCTGGGACCGCTGGCTGCAGCGGATGGCCGAGGAGTCGCGGGCGGTGCAGGCGCACCGGCAGGCCCAGGCGGCCGGCCGCGGCGACATGGAGCGGCAGATGGCCGACCGGGCGGCGCAGCCCATGCGCGAGCAGACGATGGCCGGCGGCGGCACCTACCAGTCCGGCGCGACGAGCGACGAGACGCAGCAGTTCCGCCGCTGATCCGCCCACGGATCGGGAGGGTGTCCGCCGGTGGCGGGCGCCCTCCCGGCGCCGTCGGAGCGCGGGAAGCGGCCCCGGGGCCGTCGGAGCGCGGGAAGCGGAACCGTGGCCGTCAGAGCGCGGGAAGCGGACCCGGGGCCGTCAGAGCGCGGGAAGCGGACCCGGGGCCGGCGTGCCCAGCGTGCGGAACAGCGCGCAGACCGCCAGCAGCCGGGTGAGTGGCCAGTCGGGATCGGACCAGTCCACCGGGCCGCTCGGCGGCTGCCAGCCGTGCTCCAGGGCGGCCGAGCGCACCCCCTCGGCGTAGCCGGCGAGCGCGGCGGCGCTCAGCGGCCGGCGGTCGCCGGCCAGGCTGTCCCGCACCGCGGCGGCGTGCTGGTCCACCAGGGCGAGCAGGCCCGGTCGGGCGGCCGCGGCGGCCAGGCCGTCGGCGCCGACGGCGGCGGTCAGGGCGGCGAGGGTGGACCACGCCGAGTCGACGACGGCACGGGCGGCGACCCGGTTCGACGGCACACGCATGGGGAACGAGGTTAGCCAACCGATCGCCCCGGTGGCCTCGGCCGCTCGGGCGGTGTCGTTCCTCCACCGGGCGGCCGGTGCCGGCCGAGGGGCTTAACCGGGCGGCCGCGGGGCACTAGGAGAACCGCCCGGACCGGGCCGGCCGAGACCAGGGAGGGACGGATGGGACAGCACGCGGACGGACCCGACGAGGCCCACCGTCGACCCGCCGGGGTCAGCGACGAGACGGTGGCCGCGCTCGGCAAGCTCAGCGAGGCGCTGGAGTGCGTGGAGCGCGTCCGCGGCCACCTCTACTCGCTGCACCAGCTGGTCGGGCACGCCGACCTGATGCTCGACGACGCGGTGCAGATGTTCCGCTCCGCCGGGCACCCCGGCATCGCCGAGCGGATCGCCACCGAGCTGCTCGGCCGGAACGTGATCGCCGGCCGGTGGACGTTCCAGATCGTCGAGGACTTCGACGACGGCTACTACGCGCTCTTCCGCGACCTGGACCGGCAGGCCCGGGACCACCTGGTCGGCGGCCGGCGGCACCTGTACGAGGCGGAGATGAAGGAACGTCGCCGCAGCCGGGGCCGCCCCGGCCACGAGGCGCGCCCGGGATCGGCGGGCTAGTCGCCGGAGCGCGCCTCGGCCGGCCGGCGCCGGGCGGCGTCGTCGGCGATGATCACGGTGGCCACCATCAACGCGACGCAGAGGCTGAACAGCCAGGAGCTGTCCGAGACCAGCTTGGCGGAGACCGGAGCCTGGATGGCGGCGAGGAGGAAACCCAGCCAGGCGAGGCGGCGCTGACGCGTGGTGAGGATGCCGGAGCCCTGTTGCATCCCGAAAGTCTTGCGCGGTGATCCGGGCTTGCCGTCAGCCGAACGGCCGATTCTGGATGAGCTGTCCGTTTTCCCGACCGTCCGGACCGGATTTCCCGGCTCGGCGGGGGAGGCCCGGGTGAGCGCCGGCGGCTGGGGCAGGATTGTCGTCCGTGCCCACCACCCCGCGACCCCGCGCCGCCCTGCTCCTGCTCGCCTACCTCGCCTTCGTCAGCCTCGGTCTGCCCGACGGCCTGATCGGGGTCGGCTGGCCGTCGATCCGGGTGGACTTCGGCGTGCCCACCGAGGCGGTCGGCCTGGTGCTCACCGCGGGCACCGTCGGATACCTCGGCTCCAGCGTGGCGGCCGGCTTCACGCTGGCCCGGCTCGGGGTCGGCCGGCTGCTCGCCGGCAGCACCCTGCTGGCCAGCCTGGCGCTCACCGGGTACGCCACCACCCCCGCGCTGGCCCTGATGGTCGGCTGCGCGCTGCTGCTCGGTCTCGGCTCGGGCGCGATCGACTCCGGGCTCAACGCGTACGCCGCGGGTGCCTTCGGCCCCCGGCACATGAACTGGATGCACGCCTTCTTCGGTCTCGGCGTGGCGATCGGGCCGCTGATCATGACGGGAGCGCTCACCGCCGGGCTGTCCTGGCGGTGGGGGTACGCGGTGGTGGCCGCCGCCCAGCTCGTGCTGGCCGTGGCGTTCGCGCTGACCGTGCGCGCGTGGCGGGACCGCGTACCGGTGCCCGGCGCCGCGCCGGCCGCGCCGGGGGAGGGCGGCCTGCCGGCGGAGGTCCGGGTGCCGGTCGCCGGCGCGGACGGTGCGCCGTCCGCGGTGGCGGTCGCGCCGGTACGCGTACGCGAGACGCTGCGCCTGCCGGCGGTCTGGTTCGGCGCGCTGGCGTTCGCCGTCTACGTGGCGATCGAGGTGGCCGCCGGGCTCTGGGCGTTCCTGCTGCTCACCGAGGGGAGAGGGCTGGGGGCGGCGGTCGCCGGGCTCTGCGTGTCCGGCTACTGGGGCAGTCTGTTCGTGGGCCGGGTGGTGCAGGGCGTGGTGGCCGAGCGGCTGGGTTCGTCGACGGTGCTGCGGGCGAGCCTGCTCGGGATGGCGGCCGGCGCGGCGCTGATCGCGCTGCCCGGCCCGGCCTGGCTCGCCGTGACCGGGCTGGCCGTCGTCGGCTTCGCCGCCGCCCCGGTCTTCCCGCTGCTCACCCTCACCACGGCGGACCGGGTCGGCCCGGCGCACGCGGACCGGGCCATCGGGCTGCAGATCGGCACGGCCGGGCTGGGTGGGGCGCTGATCCCGGCCGGGATCGGGGTGCTGCTCGGCAACACCTCGGTGGAACTGCTCGGCCCGGCGCTGCTCCTGCTGGCGCTCGCCCTGCTCGCTCTGCACGCCGCCAGCGCCCGCCGCCGCTGACCGCCCAGACGCGCCGCCGACACGCCGGGCGGGCCCCGCGGCGGCTCCGGGCCACGGTCCGGTGACCGCTACAGGGAGTCGGGGCCGGTGCGGCCGGTGGTGGAGGGGCGGTAGGCGCGTTCCCGGTCGGTGGGTTCGCGGCCGGCCCCGGCCGGTTCGCCGCCCCGGTCCACCGCCTCCGGCCCGTGGCCGAAGGCGGCCTCCTCGCCGGCGTCGTTGCCGGTCACGTCGTCGGACTGGCCGTCCAGCGTCGATCGCGCGACGGCCCGGTCCAGTTCCTGCAGCGGAGTCCGTTCCTCGTTCCGCCACACCTTCTTGTCGTGGGTCATGCCTTCGCGGTACCCCGGCCCGGTGAGCGCAAACGACACGCCCGGCGAGTCCACCGGCCCGGGCCGGGCCCGGGACACGGCGATGGCCGCCAGCAGCGCCGGCGGCCATCCGAGTTCGGTTCCGAGGGGTCGTCAGGGCTGCGGCCGGTCGACCTTGCCGCGCCAGGCGCCGGTCTCCTGACCGCGCCGCTCGATGAACTGCTTGAACCGCTCCAGGTCGCCCTTCGCCCGCCGGTCGACGATGCCGAGCTTGTCGCCGGCCTGCTCGACCACGCCGTGCGGCTCGAACTCCAGCTGCAGGGTGACCCGGGTGTGCTCCGGGTCCAGCCGGTGGAAGGTCACCACTCCGGCCTGCTGGGTGCCGCCGGTGGACCGCCAGGCCACCCGCTCGTCGGGAAGCTGCTCGGTGATCTCGGCGTCGAACTCACGCTTCACCCCGGCGATCTCGACCGTCCAGTGGGTCATCGTGTCGGAGAGCTGCCGAACCTCCCGCACCCCCTCCATGAAGTGGGGGAACTCCTCGAACTGGGTCCACTGGTCGTACGCGGTGCGCACCGGGACGGAAACGTCCACGTGTTCGGTAACGCCACTCATCAGGCATCCTCCTCTTCTCCGCCGGTCTGGTCCGGATCGTGGGGCGATCCGGTCACCAGCGGGTCGTCTCGTTCTTGTGGCCGAGCGCCGCCCACACCTCCGAGACCGTCTCGTACCGGACCCCCTCCGGCAGGCGCTCCAGCTCGGCCACGACGTCGTCGGGCGCGTCGTTTTCCCGCGCGTTGGCGATCAGCGCCGCGCGGTCACCGGGCAGGGCCGTCATGGTGATGAACCGCCCGAGCCGACTGCGTCGCTCGACGTCCTCGGAGCTCATCCCCTGCGGAGACCCCGAGCGTCGGGCACCGGCCGGTGCCGTCGTCGCCTCCGGCTGGTCCTCGCCCGCCGGTTCCGGCACCCGCGACTCGTCGACCCGGGAACCGCCGGTCCCCGGCCCCTGCACCAGGCCGCTGACCTCCTGGCTCAGCTGCTCGTCGAGTCTCGGGCCGTGCTTGCTGTTGACACGCTCCATGCCTTCTGCGCTACCCGGGGGGACCGGCGATAAACCCGGCAAGCGGTCACGTACCGGCCGGCTGCTTCGGCGGCAGCACCGGCTCCTCCGGGTCCGGATCGCCGGCCTGCAGCGCCCGGCCACGCTGCAGCTCGGCGTTGATCTGCACGCCCAGCATCAGCGCCGAGTTGGACAGGTAGAGCCAGACCAGGAACGCGATCACCGCGCCGAGGCTGCCGTAGGTGGCGTCGTACGAGCCGAAGTTGGCCACGTACAGGCCGAAGCCGAAGCTGGCCAGCGCCCAGGAGAGCAGCGCCACCGCGCCGCCGGGGGTGAGCCAGCGGAAGCGGGGCTGCCGCACGTTGGGGGCGATCCAGAACAGCAGGGAGAGCAGCAGCATCATGATCGCAGCGAGCAGCGGCCACTTGCTGACGTTCCACACCGTCCGGGCCAGCCCGCCGGCGTTGACCAGGTCGCCCACCGCGTCGGTGACCGGGCCGCTGACGATCAGCCCGGTGGCCACCACGGCCAGCAGGACCAGCGACACCCCGGCCAGGCCGATCTGCAGCGGGCGCAGCTTCCACACCGGCCGCCCCTCGGTCACCCCGTAGATGGCGTTCGACGCGCGGGTGAACGCCCCGATGAACCCGGAGGCCGACCAGAGGGCGCCGAGCAACCCGAAGCTCAGCAGCACCCCGGCCGAACTCTCCTTGTCGACCACGTCGCGGACCACCCCGACGAAGCTCTCGTTGGCCACCACCGACCCGGCGCCGATCTCGCGGGCCAGGTCGAGGACGGTGTCGACGGTCCGCTCGCCCTCGGAGACCAGCCCGACCAGGGAGACCACCACGATGGTGGACGGGAAGAGCGCCAGCACGCCGTAGTAGGTCAGCGCCGCGGCCCAGTCCGCGCAGTTGTCGGCGATGAAGTTGCGGGCGCTGCGTACCAGCACCCCGCGCCAGGTCCGCCAGCTCAGTTGGCGTACCCGGCGGGGCATCCGCAGGCCGCGCTGGGTGCCGAGTGCCGCGCCGGGCTCCGTCGTCGTCATGGCCCGCTCCCTGTGCCCCGGCCGCCGGATGACCGGTCCATCCGGCGTCGCCTGGCCCGCCGGTACCCAGGCCCGAAAGACCGCAAACGGCCGCCGCCGGGGCACGGTTTGTGTCCCGGATGGGCGGGAACTCATACAGGTCACACGGAACCGTCGAAACGGAGGAGGACGAGATGCCCGGGCGCGAGGTACTGCCCAGCACGCTGCGGCGCTCCCCGGCGAAGGCCCAGCGCACGTGGGAGAAGACGCACGACTCGGCGGTGGAGACCTACGGCGAGGGGGAGCGGGCGCACCGGACCGCCTTCGCCGCGGTGAAGCACGAGTTCGAGAAGGTGGGCGACCACTGGGAGCCCAAGGGCCGCAAGGGCCCGAGCGACCGGCAGGCGGCCGGCGGCGGCCCGGAGCGTCGGGCGCCCACCGCCGGTGGCGTGGACGCCAACGCCACCAAGGACCACCTCATGAAGGTCGCCCGCAAGCTCGACGTCCCGGGCCGGTCCAGCATGACCAAGCCGGAGCTGGTCAAGGCGATCGAGAAGGCGAACAACCGGCAGACCGCCAAGGCCCGGGAGAGCGGCCGGTCGCGGAGCCGGTGACAGATTCCGGCGTACGACGCCAGGGGCGGCTGTCCGGTCCGGACGGCCGCCCCTGGCGTCACCAGTGGCCGCCGCCCGGTGCCTCGATGTGCACCGCCTTGGTCGCGGTGAACTCGTCCAGCAGTTCCGGGCCGTACCCGAAGCCGTGGCCGCTGCCGCGGCGCGGATGCGCGGCACCGCCCGGCGCGCCGCCGAAGACCGCGTTGACCTTCACGGTGCCCACCGGCAGCTCGCGCCAGGCCCGCTGGGCGTGGCTCATCGACCCGGTCAGCACCGTCGCGGCCAGCCCGTACGGCGAGTCGGCGGCGCAGCGCAACGCCTCGCTGAACGAGTCGACCACCACCACCGGGACGACCGGGCCGAACGTCTCGTCGCGCACCACCGCCATGTCGTGCCGGCAGTCGGCCAGCACGGTCGCCGGGTAGAACGCGCCGGGCCCCTCCGGCAGGGCGCCGCCGGTGCGGATCCGGGCGCCCTCGGCCACCGCGGCGGTCACCTGGCCGTGCACGTGGTCGCGGTGCCGCCGGTCGACCAGCGGCCCCAGCTCGGTCGCCGGGTCGCGACCCGGGCCGGTACGCAGCGCCCGGGCGCGGTCCACCAGCGCCTCGACGAAGTCCTCGGCCACGTCCCGGTGCACGTAGACCCGCTCCACCGCGACGCAGATCTGCCCGGCGTTGGCGAACGCACCGGTCGCCGCCTGTCCGGCCGCCCAGACCGGGTCGACGTCGGCGTCGACGACCAGCGGGTCGCTGCCGCCGTTCTCCAGCAGCACCTTGGCGCCGGTCCGGGCGGCGGCGGCCGCGATCGCCCGGCCGGTGGCGGTGGAGCCGACGTGGGCCACCACGTCCACCTCCTGCGCGGCCAGCGCCGCGCCGACGTCGGGACCGCCGGTCAGCAGCGACAGCACCCCGGCGGGCAGCGCGCTGTCCAGCGCCTTCGCCAGCAGCCAGCCGGTGGCCGGGGTGCGCTCGCTCGGCTTGTAGAGCACCACGTTCCCGGTCACCAGAGCCGCGCCGAGCAGCCCGCAGGAGACCGCCACCGGGTCGTTCCACGGGGTGATCGCGGCGACCACGCCGCGTGGCTGCGGCACCATGAAGTCGAGCGCGTGGTGGCCGCCGTGCAGGGTCCGCCCGCCCCGCACCGGGGCGAGTTCCGCGTACTGTCGCAGCGTGCCGATTCCCGCCTCGACGCCGCCGCGGGCGTCCGCCAGCGGCTTGCCCATCTCGGCCGTGGTCGCCTCGGCCAGCTGGTCGGCGACCGCCGCCACCGCGTCCGCCGCCCGGTGCAGCGCCGTGGCCCGCTCGGCCGGGTCGCTCGTCGCCCACTCCGTCGCGACGCCACGCGCCGCCTCCACCGCCTTGCCGACCTCGTCCGCCGTGGCCAACGGCACGGTGGTCACCGGGGTGCCGTCCGCCGGGTCGTGTACGACCAGCTCGCCCCCCTCGCCACCCGCGCCCCAGACGCCACCTATCAGCTGCGCAACCGTGTACATGCGGCAGTGGATGCCCCGGCCCGGGCGAGGCAAACGCGTTTCGCCCGGTTCCGCGTCGGGTAGGCGGATCGGATGAGTTCCACCGGTGCGGGGTGCGCGGACGCGGTCGTCGTCGGCGCCGGCCACAACGGCCTGGTGGCCGCCAACATGCTGGCCGACGCGGGTTGGGACGTCCTGGTGCTGGAGGCCACCGCCGCGCCCGGCGGCGCGGTCCGCTCCGCCGAGGTGACCGCCCCCGGCTACCTGAGCGACCTCTACAGCTCGTTCTACCCGCTCGGCTACGCCTCGCCGGTGCTGCGCCGGCTGGAGCTGCACCGGTACGGCCTGAGCTGGCGGCACGCCCCGGACGTGCTGGCCCACCTCTTCCCCGACGACCGGGCGGCGGTGCTCAACCGGGACCCGCAGGTCACCGCGGCCTCACTGGAGGCGTTCGCGCCCGGCGACGGCCACCGCTGGCTGAACGCGTACACCGACTGGCTCGAGGTCGCCGAGCCGATGATGGACACCGTCACCACGCCAATCCCGCCGGTGCGCGGCGGCCTCACGCTGCTGCGCCGGCTGCGGGTCTCCGGCGCGCTCCGGCTGGCCCGGCGGCTGGTGGTGCCGGTGCGCAAGCTCGGTGACGAACTCTTCGACGGTGCCGGCGGTCCGGCGTTGCTGGCCGGCTGCGCCCTGCACACCGACCTGTCCCCCGAGGAGGCCGGCTCCGGCGTGTACGGCTGGCTGCTGGCGATGCTCGGCCAGCAGGTCGGCTGGCCGGTGCCGGCCGGCGGCGCGCAGCGGATCACCGACGCGCTGGTGGACCGGCTGACCGAGCGGGGTGGGCGGATCCTCTACGGCGCCCGGGTCGACCGGGTGCTGACCGCCCGCGGCCGGGCGATGGGGGTGCGGACGACCGGTGGGACGCTGTGGCGGGCCCGCCGCGCGGTGCTCGCCGACGTGCCGGCCCCGGCGCTCTACCTCGACCTGGTCGGCGCGGCGGCGCTGCCGCCCCGGCTGGTGGAGGACCTGGCGCACTTCCGCTGGGACGGCTCGACGCTCAAGGTGGACTGGGCGCTGTCGGCCCCGGTGCCGTGGCGCAATCCGGCGGTGGCCACCGCCGGCACCGTCCATCTCCGCGCCGACCTGGACGGGCTGACCGGCTACGCCGCCGCGCTGGCCCGCTCCGAGCTGCCACGCGACCCGTTCCTGCTGGTCGGGCAGATGTCGGTGGCCGAACCGAGCCACTCGCCGCCGGGCACCGAGTCGCTCTGGGCGTACACCCACCTGCCGTTCCGGCGGCACTGGCGGGCGGAGGAGATCGCGGCGCAGGTGGAGCGGATGGAGGACGTGCTGGAAGCGGCCGCCCCCGGTTTCCGCGGCCTGGTCGTCGGCCGGCACGTGGCCGGCCCGGCCGACCTGGAGGCGGGCGATGCGAACCTGGTCGGCGGCGCGCTGGGCGGCGGCACGTCGGCCGCGTACCAGCAACTGTTCCTGCGCCCGATCCCCGGCCTGGGGCGCGCGGACACGCCGGTGGACCGGTTGTTCCTGGCCAGCGCGTCGGCGCACCCGGGTGGCGGGGTGCACGGCGCGCCGGGCGCGAACGCCGCGCGCGCCGCGCTGGCCCGCGACCGGGCCGGCACCGGCCGGCTGTACGCGGCCGTCGTCGACGCCGCCCACCGTGCCGTCTACCGCTGACCCACCGGCGGACCCGGCTGTCGTGGCCGGCCCGACGGACCCGGCTGCCGCTGACCCAGCCGGGCGACGTTCATCGGCGCCGGCCCGGCGCCGGCCCGGCGCCGGGTCAGCGCTCGATGTGGCGGTGCTTGCTGCGCAGCTTGAACGGCATCAGCGCGCTTTCGATCTTGGTTGCGGTGGTCATCTTGGACGCGCCGTCGCGCCGCTCCTCGAAGCGGATCGGCACCTCCAGGATGGTGTGCCCCAGCTTGGTGGCGAGGTAGTGCATCTCCACCTGGAAGCTGTAGCCGTTGGACTGCACCCGCTCCAGCCCGATGTCCCGCAGCGCGTCCGCCCGCCAGATCTTGAAGCCGGCGGTGAGGTCGCGGATCCGCACCCGCAGCAGGGTGTGCACGTAGAGGTTCGCCCAGCCGCTGAGCGCCCGCCGGTACAGCGGCCAGTTCTCGTCCAGCTCGCCGCCCGGCACGTACCGGGAGCCGATCACCACGCCGGCCTGGGTGGAGAGCAGCGCGCCGAGCATGCCGGGCAGCGCCTCCGGCGGGTGCGACAGGTCGGCGTCCATCTGCGCCACGTACTCGGCCCCGCCGTCGAGCGCGCGCCCGATGCCGTCCACGTACGCCCGGCCCAGGCCCTCCTTGCCGGCCCGGTGCACGACCTCGATCCGCTCCGGGTGCTCGATCGCCAGCTTGTCGGCCACCTCGCCGGTGCCGTCGGGCGAGTTGTCGTCCGCCACCAGGATCTTCAGACCCGGCAGCGGCAGGGCGAGGAGCCGCTCGACCAGCACCGGAAGGTTGCCCGCCTCGTTGTAGGTGGGGACCACGACGGTCAGGCGTGCGTCCCGCCAGGGCGAGGGCAACTGCACGGGTTCGATCATGTCGGACATCCTCGGTTTGCGGACAGGGCTCCCTGAGAGGGTAGCCACTTGCCACATCCGGGTGGAAAAGGCTCCCCGTCCGGGCGGTCGGGACCGGGCCGAACGACGGCCGGCGAGCGTGCCGACGGCCGGTCAGCGACGGCGGCGAGCCAGCCCGGTGAGAGCGAGCCCGACACCGGCGAGGACCAGGCCGGAGACGGTGGGTTTGTGCGTACTGGCCCAGAGCGCGGCGGACCTGCCGCGCGCCCGGTCGGCGAAGACGCCGGCCGCGCCCCGGTCCCGGTCGTCGTCGCCAGGGTGGTCGAGGTTGTCCCGCCAGGTGGCCGGGTCGACCAGGGCGCCGGTCTGCTGGCTGACGTAGCCGTCGTGGGCCAGCTTGCGGTCGAGCAGGCCGGGCACCAGGGCGTCCCCGAGCCGCGCCCGCCAGGTCGGGCCGCCCACGTTCAGCTCGCGCGGGCGGTGGTCGGCCGCCCACAGGATGGCCCGGGCGGCCACCTCCGGGGCGAAGATCGGTGGCACCGGCTGCGGGTGGCGGGGGAGCCGGGTGCGTACCCAGGAGAACTGCGGAGTGTTGATCGCCGGCAACTGCACCATCGACAGCGTGACCCCGGGGCAGTCGTGCAGCAACTCGGCCCGGAGCGAGTCGTTGAAGCCCTGCACGGCGTGCTTCGCCGCGCAGTACGCCGACTGCAGCGGGATCCCCCGGTAGGCGAGCGCGGAGCCGACCTGCACGATCGTGCCCCGGCCGTGCGCGCGCATGTGCCGCAGCGCGGCCAGCGTGCCGTGCACCGTGCCGAGGTAGTTCACCTCGGTGACCCGCCGGAACTCGGCGGCGGTGATCTCCCACGCCGGCGCGAGGACCGAGACCATCGCGTTGTTGACCCACACGTCGATGCCGTCGTACCGGTGCACCACGTCGTCGGCGGCCCGCTGCACCGCGCCGGCGTCGGCCACGTCGACCCGGTAGGTGCGGACGTCGGCGGCCCCCAGCGCCCGGCAGTCCCGCTCCGCGGCCGCCAACCCGGCCGCGCCCCGGGCCAGCAGCGCCAACCGCGCGCCCCGCACGGCGTACGCCCGGGCCACCGCCCGGCCCACGCCCGCGCTCGCCCCGGTCACCACCACGGTCTGCGTCATTCGTCCGCCTTCTGCCGGGTGGCGATGTCGGCCAGCCGGTTGAGCGTCTCCTTGTTGCGTTGGTGCAGCACCAGGTCGTTGAGCTTGTTGCGCACCCACCGCAGCGGCCCGGCAGCGAAGTCCTCACCGATGCGGACCCGGGTCGCGCCGTCGCCGACCGGTTCCAGGGTGAAGGACACGATCGCCTCACCGGCCGGCCACAGCCCCGCCCTGACGGTGAGCCGGTGTGGCGGATCGCAGCCCAGCGCCGTCGAGGAGTCCTCCAGCGAGAACGGCCAGGGCCCGGCCCGGTGGTGCAGTTCGCTGCCCACCCGCGGCCAGTCGTCGTCGACGTTGCGGACGTGCACCGTCCCGACCACCCAGTCGCTGTACGTCCAGCCGTCGGCCAGCACCGCCCACACCTGCTCCGGTGGTGCGTCGATCACTTTCTCCACAATCGCCACTGCGCTCCCATACCCGCGTCACCGGCTCCGCTAACGATCGGGCCGGGTTAGCTTCTCCGGGGCGACGGGTAAGGCCAGCGCGGGCGGATGTGCGGGCGCCCGGGGCGTACGCGGTGCGGCACCGCGTCGAAGATGATGTTTACTCCCCGGGGCGCAGGGAACCCGCCCGCCGTGCGACAGGACCAGGTGGAGCCGGATCAGCGCAGGTCAGCCGGGGTGAACGCCGGTGCTGACCGGTCCGGGCCCGTCCTGTTCGACGCGGTGTTGCTGGATCGGGACGGCACGTTGGTGGAGGACGTGCCGTTCAACGGTGATCCGGAGAAGGTGCGGCCGGTGCCGGGGGCGCGGGTGGCGTTGGATCGGTTGCGGGCGGCGGGTTTGCGGTTGGCGGTGGTGACGAACCAGTCGGGGTTGGCGCGGGGGTTTTTCACCGAGGTGCAGTTGCGGGCGGTGCATGCGCGGGTCGAGGCGTTGTTGGGGTCGTTCGACGCGTGGTTGGTGTGTCCGCACGACGATGGTGACGGGTGTGGGTGTCGTAAGCCGTTGCCGGGGTTGGTGTGGGCGGCGGCGCGGGAGTTGGGGACGTCGCCGGGCCGGTGCGTGGTGGTTGGTGACATTGGGCGGGATGTGTCGGCGGCGTTGGCGGCGGGGGCGTCGGGGATTCTCGTGCCGACGCCGGTGACCCGGCCGGAGGAGGTGGCGGCGGCGCCGCAGGTGGCGGTGGATCTGCCGGCGGCGGTGGAGTTGATCCTGTCTCGGCAGGCAGCGGTCGACCCGGCCCGGTGTCGGGAGTCGTCGTCCTGCACGGTCAGCGTGGGTGGGGCGGGTCGGTCGGGGCGTGGGCGGACCGTGCTGGTGGTGCGGTCGGACTCGACGGGTGATGTGCTGGTCACCGGGCCGGGGATCCGGGCGGTCGCGGCCGGCGCGGACCGGGTGGTGCTGCTGTGCGGGCCCCGCGGGCGGGCGGCAGCGGACCTGCTGCCCGGGGTGGACGAGATCGTCGAGCATCCGCTGCCCTGGATCGAGGCCACCCCCGACCCGGTCGACCCCACCGCCATGCGGGAGTTGGTCGGTCGGCTGGCGGCCGTCGGCGCGGACGAGGCGGTGATCTTCACCAGTTTCCACCAGTCCCCGCTGCCCCTGGCCCTGCTGCTACGGATGGCCGGCGTGCCGCGGATCGCCGCGATCAGCGACGACTACCCCGGCAGCCTGCTCGACGTGCGGCACCGGGTCCCGGTCGGGATACCCGAACCGGAACGCGCGCTGTCCCTCGCCGCCGCCGCGGGTTACGCCCTCGCCGACGACGACGAACCCACCCTCCGCCTCCGCCCGGACGCGCTGCCACCGCCCCCGGCGGGGCTCGGCGATCCGGGCTACGTGTTGCTGCACCCCGGCTCGGCCGCGCAGGCCCGGGGCTGCCCGCCGGAACTGGCCGAGCGGATCGCCTCGACGCTGGTCGCCGCCGGTCATCGGGTGGTGGTCACCGGCGGGCCGGACGAGACCGACCTGACCGCCCGGGTCGCCGCCGCCGGGGCGGTCGACCTCGGTGGGCGGACGGAGCTGGCCGAGCTCGCCGCCGTGGTGGCTCGCGCCGGGGCCCTGGTGGTCGGGAACACCGGTCCGGCGCACCTGGCGGCCGCGTTCGGCACGCCGGTGGTGAGCCTCTTCGCACCGACCGTCCCGTTCGGACAGTGGGGACCCTGGCGGGTGCCCACCGTCCGACTCGGCGACGCCACCGCCGCCTGCCGGGACACCCGGGCCGCCCGCTGCCCCGTCCCCGGCCACCCCTGCCTCAGCGGGGTCCGGCCGGAGCAGGTCCTCGACGCGCTGCGGCTGCTCGGCGTACGCCCGGCGGGACGGCCGGACGCACGGACCGGAACGGACGGTCGGCCGCCACCCGCGCGGGCCGGCACGGCACCGGTCGGCGTCGCCGGCGGGAGCGGCCGATGAACGTCCTGCTCTGGCACGTGCACGGCTCCTGGACCACCTCCTTCGTGCACGGCAAGCACCACTACCTGGTCCCGGTCACCCCCGACCGCGGCCCCTACGGCCTCGGCCGCGCCCGCACCTACCCCTGGCCCGACACCGCCATCGAGATCACCCCCGACCAACTCGCCACCACCGACGTCGACCTGGTCATCCTGCAACGCCCCGAGGAACTCGACCTGGCCACCCGATGGCTCGGCCGCCGACCCGGCCACGACCTGCCCGCCATCTACGTCGAACACAACACCCCCAAGGACGGCCAGGTACCCAACAGCCGGCACCCGATGGCCGACCGCGACGACCTGCTCATCGCCCACGTGACCGGGTTCAACGAGCTGTTCTGGGACACCGGCGCGACCCGGACCACCGTGGTGGACCACGGCATCGTGGCACCGACGGTGGAGTACACCGGCGAGCTGGACCGGCTCGCCGTCGTGATCAACGAGCCGGTGCGCCGCTGGCGGGTCACCGGCACCGACCTGCTGCCCCGGTTCGCCGAGATCGCGCCGCTGGACGTCTTCGGCATGGGGGTGGCCGGGCTGCCCGACCGGCTGGGCCTGCCCGGCGACCGGGTCACCGTCCACGACGACGTGCCGCAGGCCCGGATGCACACCGAGCTGGCCCGGCGGCGCGCGTACCTGCACCTGTGCCGGTGGACCTCGCTCGGGCTGAGCCTGATCGAGGCGATGGCGATCGGCATGCCGGTCGTCGCGCTGGCCACCACCGAGGCGGTGATGGCGGTGCCACCGGGAGCCGGTGCGCTGTCCACCCGGGTCGACGTCCTGCTGGACGCCGCCCGCCGGTTCATGGCGGAGCCGGCGGAGGCGCGCCGGGCGGGCGCCGAGGCCCGGCTGGCCGCGCGGGACCGCTACGGCCTCGACCGTTTCCTCGCCGACTGGGACCGGCTGCTGGAGGAGGAAGTATGCGCATCGCGATGATCTCGGAACACGCCAGCCCGCTCGCCATCCTCGGCGGCGAGGACGCCGGTGGCCAGAACACGCACGTCGCCGAACTCTCCGCGGCGCTCGCCGCCGCCGGGCACGACGTGCGGGTCTACACCCGCCGCGACGCGGTCGACCTGCCGGTGACGGTACGCAGCCCGGACGGCTACGACGTGGTGCACGTGCCGGCCGGGCCGGCCGAACCGGTGGCCAAGGACGCGCTGCTGCCGCACATGAAGGACTTCAGCCGCTGGCTGGTGCAGCGCTGGCGGGGCGACGACTGGGCGCCCGAGGTGGTCCACGCGCACTTCTGGATGAGTGGTCTCGCCGCGCTGGCCGCCAGCCACCAGACCGGTGTGCCGGTGGTGCAGACCTACCACGCGCTCGGCACGGTGAAACGGCGCTACCAGGGCGTGCAGGACACCAGCCCGGCCCGGCGGGTGGCGTACGAGCGGGAACTGGGCCGCTCCGTCGACCGGGTCATCGCGCAGTGTCAGGACGAGGTGGGCGAACTGGTCCGGATGGGGGTGCCCCGGTCCCGGATGACGGTCGTCCCGTCCGGGGTCAACCTGGGCACCTTCGCCCCGCTCGGCCCGGTCGCCGACCGCGAGCCGGGCCGGCCGCGGATCCTCACCGTCGGCCGACTGGTGGAGCGCAAGGGCTTCCAGACCGTGATCCGGGCGATGGCGCTGGTGCCGGACGCCGAGTGCGTGGTGGTGGGCGGCCCGCCGGCCGGCCTGCTGGAGACCGACCCGTACGCCCGCCGGCTGCGGGCGCTCGCCGGCACCTGCGGGGTGGCCGACCGGGTCCGCCTGGTCGGCGCGGTGCCCCGGGAGGAGATGGGCCGCTGGTACCGGTCGGCCGACGTGCTGGTGGCCGCCCCCTGGTACGAGCCGTTCGGGCTCACCCCGCTGGAGGCGATGGCCTGCGGGGTGCCGGTGGTCGGCACCGCCGTGGGCGGCATCAAGGACACCGTGGTCGACGGGGTCACCGGGGACCTGGTGCCGGCCCGGGACCCGCGCGCGCTCGGCACCGCGCTGCAACGCCTGCTCGACGACCGGATCCGCCGGTTCGCGTACGCCACGGCGGCGCTCGAACGGGCCCGGCGGCGCTACTCCTGGGCGGCGACGGCGGAACGGCTCGCCGAGGTCTACGCCGAGGTGGCCGCGGTGCGCCGGCCCACCGGGGTGGTGGCCTGATGACGGCGGGCACCCTGCTCGACGCCCACCTGGCGAACCTGGCCGCGGCGCTGCTGCCGTACCGGGAGTGTGAACAGTTGCTGGCCCGGTGGGGTGAGACCCTGGCCCGCCGGCTGGTGGACGGCGGTCGGCTGCTGGTGGCCGGCAACGGCGGCAGCGCCGCCGAAGCCCAACACCTCACCGCCGAACTCGTCGGCAAACTCCACGACGACCGCCAACCCCTGTCCGCCATCGCCCTGCACGCCGAAACCAGCGCCCTCACCGCCATCGGCAACGACTACGGCTACGACGAAATCTTCGCCCGCCAGATCCGCGCCCACGGCCGACCCGACGACATCCTCCTCCTCCTGACCACCAGCGGCACCAGCACCAACCTCCTGCACGCCGCCCACGCCGCCCACGCCACCGGCCTGCACTGCTGGGCCTTCACCGGCCC